>CAVJJQ010000057.1:0-16296 GCA_963649755.1 bacterium
GTGGTTTATACTTCCGAATGCGGCTTTGCTGATCATCGCGATAGCGGCCGTGGCTGCAATCTTTCTTTTAAGCACCCGTGCGGAAGAGAAAATTAAGGCAATCGGAATAAAACGGATTTCGGTATTTCTTTTCTTTTTACAGGGATACATTTTTTACAACATTCTGTTTCATACACTTTCGTGGGATTCGTACGTGGTATTCGGAAATGCGCAAATAATTTTGTCGGGTCAAACGGAGTCACTTGACAGTCTGTACTTTTCAGTGTATCCGAATAATCAGCTCATTCTTTTTCTGGAATCTGTTTTACTGCGAATTAATAAGGCCGTCGGTGTGCTTGATAAAGACGGTTTCATGTTTATAGTTCTTGTTCAGTGTTTTCTTTCTGCTTTGACCGGAAAGTTGTTATTTGAAATTATTGAAGAGCTTACGGGTAAATGCAGATACGCAATGACAGGCTGGCTGCTGTATGTGGTCCTGATAGGATTGTCGGGATGGAATGTCGTGATATATACGGACATGCTCGGCTTGATATTTCCCTTATCAATATTCAGGGTTTGGATGAAAAAGAAAGAAAATAACCGTAAATGGCTGAGTTGGCTCGCGATATTCACTCTCTCCTTTTGGGGCTTTAAGATGAAACCAACCACAATCATCGTGCCCATTGCAATATTGCTTGCGGAGATTTCATCTCTTGTTTCGTCAATTAATAAGAGCCGCATGAAGCAGGTTTTGTCGGAATGTGCCAAGTGGATAGGGATTGGGGCGGCATGTTTGGTGATTTCCGGTTTGCTTTTTCAGGCTTGTATAAAATCGACCGGTCTTACAGTGGATAAAGAAAAAAATCTGGGAGTATTCCATACGATAATGATGGGACTTAATTCTCAAAGCGACGGAGTTTATGCTCATGACGACGTGGAATTTTCCAAAGGAATAGACGGCAAAAAAGAAAGAACCCAAGCACAGATTGAGGTCATAAAGGAGAGACTGAGTGACTATGGCTTTGTGAGCCTTATCGAACATTTGAATAAGAAGTCGCTGGTTATTTTTAACGACGGAACTTTTGCGTGGGGTAATGAAGGCGGATTTTATGACGTACAATACGAAAATAAGAACGACGTCATATGCCCGATTCTAAAAGAACTGTATTATAACACCGGTTCAAACTACATTTATTTTGCATCCGTCGAGCAGGCAGTTTGGGTATTCGTCTTGTTCTTTTCCGCAGGAATCATATTTACGGAAAAGAACAAAGAGAATTTTGTAATTATATTGTCGCTCGTGGGAATTATTCTTTTTACCTTCCTATTTGAAGCAAGGGCACGGTATTTAATCCTTTATGTTCCTTTTTTCGTGATAGCAGCTATGTTGGGAGTAAATAAAACTATTACCTTTATCAACCGGCGATATGGTAAAGAAAGTTTCTTACGTCGACTATAACTTGTATTCCGTTTTCTTTTGATAATTTTTTATCCCGTTATCATTTTCAAAATTCCTCGGAAGAAATGCCCGTTTGCCATTAAGAGCATTCCGGGCAAAATGCCGCCTTTAATGCCGCCTGAAATCTGCATACTGCGAAGCGACGATCCGACGGAAGAGTTAATGAGCATTCGGAATTCGGGATTTTCATAATCTTTTTTTCCGTCAAACCCTTTAGCTATTGTTGCCTCCACAGCCTTGAACATAATTTTCATAATAAGACTGTAGTCCTTCATCTCCATGACTGTATTATCCATGGTAAAGGAACCTCTTTTCAATACAGGCGGGATATACTTTCGCCCCAGCATGGTTTCCCAGTCCTTTTGAATCGGCTTTCCATTACAAGTCTGATACCAGCTGTTTTCCTGCCATATCGGGGTGGGCAGAGATTCACCTTTTTTTTCAATGACTGCGGTAAGTCCCCCGACACTGACGGTATAACGGCCTGTGGGTACTTTCCACCCGTCCTGCCAAACGGAAAAACTGCGGTCGGATAGTGTGAATGTCAAGGTTTGAGTCTCACCGGGATACAAAAGCACCTTTTTAAAGCCTTTTAATTCACGAAGGGGGCGATGAATTCCGTCCTGCGGAGCAGATACGTATAGCTGTACAACCTCTGCACCTGTAAATGAACCTACATTTTTCACTGTAACCGAAACGGTATCTCCGTCTATTTTTAAATCCGAATAGGCGAATTCAGTATAGCTCAGACCATAGCCGAACGGCCAGCGTACGGGCATTTTTGCTTTGTCATAATAGCGGTAGCCGACATAGATTCCCTCCGTGTAAAGAGCGTCTGACTGCTTGCAATAGGTTTCGGAGGAGGGAACATCCTCATAGTAAAAAGGCCAGCTCTCCGCAAGCTTTCCCGAAGGATTGACCTTTCCGTAAAGCAGATTGGCGACGGCTTCTCCGCCTGCTTCACCGCTCAGGCCCATGTACAAAATACCCTTGACACTGTCTGCCCAAGGACATTCCACTGCACATCCGCACATCAGCACCACAACAGTATTGGGATTTGCACTTGCAACCGCCTCAATCATACGGATATGACCCTGCGGCATTTTCATATCGTCGCGGTCAAAACCCTCCGATTCGTATCTGTCGGGCAATCCTGCAAATACCACGGCAACATCGGCATTTTTTGCGGCTTCCTCTGCTTCAGAAAGAAGCTCGTCAGTGGTATCGCCACGTTCATCGCAGCCGGAAGCATATATGACATCCGGCAGAAAATCCAACGGCTGAGAAAGCTTTCGGGAATTGACATGACTGCTGCCCGCCCCCTGATAACGCATTTTCTTTGCCATCGAGCCGATGACAACGATTTTTGCGTTTTCACGCAATGGCAGAATAGAATCCTCGTTTTTCAACAGTACCGCACCCTGCTCGGCGGCACGACGTGCAACCTCATGATGAGCATCGTAATCGCATTCATAAGGCGACTTAAGAATATCTGCCGCATGAAATACCTGTTTTGAAATCCTGCGTACGCTGTTGTCAATATCAATTTCAGAAAGCACGCCTGCTTTAACCGCCTGCGAACATTCCTTAAACATATAGTCGCTGCCGCCCGGCATGTTCAAATCACATCCTGCCTTGAATCCCTCAACGCGGTCGTTCATGGCTCCCCAGTCAGTGACTACCATGCCGTCAAATCCCCACTCGGTACGAAGAATATCGGTAAGCAGTTTTTTGCTATCGCTTGCGTGCACTCCATTAATCTTGGGATAGGAACACATCACTGTGGATGGCTTTCCCTCTTTCACGGCAATCTCAAATGCTGTTAGATATAGCTCACGCAAGGTGCGCTCATCCAGAACGGAATCGGATGTGAATCGACTTTTTTCCTGCGAATTTGCGGCAAAATGCTTCAGACTTGTACCGATGCCCTGTCCCTCAATACCGCGTATAAATCCTGCTGCCATTTTTCCCGCAAGATACGGGTCTTCGGAAAGATACTCAAAATTCCGTCCGCAGAGCGGATTTCGCTTTAAATTGGAGCTTGGCCCAAGAACGACGCCGACATTCTGATCTCTTGCTTCCTCTCCGATGGCCTTCCCCACTTCAAAAATCAGATCTTCATCCCAGCTGTCGGTATTGGTAACCCCGGAAGGAAAACAGGTTGCGGGGCGTGATTCATTGACCCCCAGCATATCCATGCCGCTTGCCCTATCTTGTTTTCGAAGACCGTTGGGACCGTCGCACAGAAACATTGCCGGAATGCCGTATTTTTCATAAGCCTTTGTTTCCCAAAGGGACGCTCCCTCGCAAAGAGCAATTTTGTCCTCAAGCGTCATTTTTTTTATAATTTGTTCTATATCCATAAATTTTCCTCAAAATGATAAAGTCCGCTGTTAAGCAAAATCGGTGCTTTTCCGGATAGTCTAAGCTCTGCCGTGCAGTTTGCGGGAACAGTGACAGTATATTTAAAACCTTCAGCTGTTTTTTCCCAGCCACTCTCAACCTTGCCGTAAATGCTATTGTAGACGGCTTTGGCATGAGTAAAATGTCCGCCGCCATGTGGGGAAATCGTAAAGTGATTTTCTTTGTCCACACGGATTCCGCACATGGTTTCAAACAGCCATGCAACAACGGCGCCTTTGGAGTAATGATCTAAGGATGCAACTCCACTGCCCTTGGCTTTGTCCCCCTCCCAGGATTCCCAGATGGTGGTGGCACCGTTCTTTGGCATGCTGAGCCATCCCGGAATTTCTTCATTTTCCAGAAGCCGATAGGCAGCCTTGGGTTCGATCTCCATCAGCACATCCAAAATCAGCGGAGTTGACAAAAAACCGGTACCCAGTCGCCATCCATAATGATCTAAAGCTTCTATAAGCCGTTTTTTTGCATAAGCAGTTTGTTCGTCATCCAGCAGATTCATTGCCAGAGGCCGTACTAATCTGGCTTGCCGGTCAGTATCCAACGTAAATTTTTCAGTTTTCATCATGGCTCGGTAGGTTTTTTTACAACCATCGCGGTATTCACGATAGCGGGGAATATCCTCCTTGCGTCCCAGCGTTTCGGCGATTTCCATCATCAGACCCATAATGTAGGCCGTATAGGCCGTGGACACCTCCGGGTGTGGCTCGGCGAAGTCCATCCAATTCATCACATAGAAATCCTGGGGCTCCGCCCATTCTCCGTAGCTCTGCCCGCAGTTCACCAGATACTTTTTATCTTCCTTGGGAATATGTACGGGCTTTGCATAGGGTCCACCCCATTTTCCGCAGCGGCCTATCATGAATTTGGCGTAACGCTTCATCCCCTCGTAGTGCCGAGACAGAATTGATACATCTCCATACCTCTTCCAAAGGACATAAGGCATAATTACGCCCGCATCTGCCCAACCCACGCTGCCGTTCATGACCTGCATATAGAAATCGACACCGCCGGCAGGGGCAATCTGTGGCAATTTTCCATTGGATTTCTGCCAGTCGTACATATCATTTAAAAACTTTTCCGCCATGGGTTCATAGTCAAACAGGAAGCCGGCTGTGGAGCAGAAGATTTGTGCATCTCCTGACCAGCCGTGACGCTCTCTTGTGGGGCAGTCCGTAGGCAGGTCGGCATGATTGTTCTTGGCGCTCCAAACGGTATTCTCCACAAATTTGTTGAGAAGCGGATTGGAGCTTTCAAAGAATCCTGTGCGCTCCATATCAGAGTAGACCGCAATGGCAGCGAAATCCTCCGTTCGGAAGGCCACATCGGTTTCCACCTGAATATATTGGAAACCGAAGATGGCAAAAGTTGTTTTATAATTATTGAGGCCTTCTTTGCAGGAGTAAATCACCCGTTGCAACGGTGTTGTAATTTTCCTGCTCGAGCATTGGATATTTTTTTGGGTAAATTCTCCGTTTTCATCCAGTAGCTCACCGAAGCGCAACGTAATCTTTTGTCCCGCATGAGCATTTAATTTAAACTCCGCATAGCCCGCAATATTTTGACCGAAGTCAAGAACAGTTTTGCCGGATGGAGTAGTAATCAGGCTAGCATTCAGCCGCTCATGCTCCGTTACCGGGACATTATTGGATGCGCCGGGCGTTACAGAATGGCTTGTAACCTTGGCCGTGCCGGAATAAGTCGGTTTCATCTGTGCGTCTGCAATTTCTCCGTCCTTGTTATCCGCAAAGCGGATGGGGCCGTCATTGCTCCAATTCCAGCTTTCGTCGGTAACAACGGTCTGCATCTTTCCGGTTTTATCTGTAATTTCCAATTGGGCCAGCAACTTCGTTTCTGTTCCGTACTGGTTTTTAAGACCCCACGCACCGCATGAGCCACGATACCAGCCGTCAGCCAGCTGAACGGTTAAAATATTTTCTCCCTCTTGCAGAAGCTCTGTTACATCATAGGTCTGATATTGCACCCGTTTGCGGTAATCCGTAATGCCGGGGGCGAGTATAAAATCACCGATACGATGTCCGTTTAGCTTCGCCTCATACAGGCCACAGGCTGTAATATACAGCCTGGCCTTTTTTACATTTGAAATGTCAAAACATTTGCGGAAACAGTCTACAGGATAACGATGCTTTTTATTGACTCTGTAATTGCCGGTAATCCACTTCGCTTTCCATACATCTATGCCGGTCTCGAATGTCGCTTCCGACCAGTCACCTACGATACCGTTTTCGTCCCATAGTCGCACCTTCCAAAGGACCTTCGTTTGTGGCTTTACCGAAGTGCCTTTCCATCGGATACACATTGAATTACCTTCTGTTTTACCGCTGTCCCAGAGAACATTTCCCGAATCATCGGAAGCGACAATCTGATAGGCGGTCTGCTTCACTCCGTCCTCGCAGTTCCAAAACAGGCGGGGCGTGCAATAATCAACTCCAACCGGATTAAATAAATGCTCTGTCTTTAGTCGAACGGCCTTCATGTCTAAACCTCCGTCCTACGTGATTTGATTTCTTCCTGTTCTTTATCTATGTTCTTTTCTACATTGAGAAACAGTAGCAGCAGTGCAAGGACAATACCTGTGATTGTCTCCAGCCCCACAAAGCCGAAGGTAAATACATTTTTTACGGCTTCTGTCTGCTCTACTGCCACAGTTACACCGTCCACAACCGACGGAGCTACATATCCCGCTGCCGCGATAAGTCCGTTGAAAATACCCGTGCAAATACCGATGAGCGCGCAAGCAATAATGTTGTATACCGACATTGCAATTCCGTCACAGCGGAATCCGCTTTTCCATTCAACATGGTCAAGTACGTCGGCAAACAGAGCCATAAACACATATGAGCAAGGAAGTCCGCCAATATTTTTGATAAATTGCCCGACAAGCATGATAACCATATTTGTGGGGAACATCCAGCAGATTGCACTGCCTATGGCATAGAGCACAAATCCGGCTGCAGTAACATTGCGTTTCCCGAATTTCTTTGCGAGCGGCCATACGGCGAAAATACCGATGCCCATGGGAATCCCTCCGATTACGGATATAAATGTCTGCGTAGAACCGTCGTTATAGCTGCCAAGCACATAGTTGCAAAAATAAACAAGGCTCAGATTCTTGATGCTGGTGCCAAAGGTATAGATAAGAAAATAAGCGTATATAATAAGCATATACTTGTCCGTGAAAATCGTCTTGAGCTGCTTTGCAAAGGGCACCGTCTCTTCATTACTGTTCTGTGACTCGAGCGTAACGCGCTCTTTTGTGAAGTAGTATTCAAGAAGTGTCAGTGGCAGAGTCAGTATCGCCAGAATACTCATAAGAGTAATCCACTTTTCTTTATCCACGCCGAGTATCGGCATAATAACCATCGGGAAAATAAGAGCCACAAGAATACCGCTCATCATAATCGTGGCAATCTGATTAAATACACTGAGGCTGCCTCGTTCGGTAGTATTTCTGGTAGACAGCGGAACCATCAGATTGTGACTCATATTGAAAATAGTGTATGCAAACGAATAAAACAGGTTGTAACTGATAATGACCCAGACGGCCTGAACCGTTTCGGAGCTGCTCGGTACAGCGAAAAGCAAAATACCGGTAATCGCCAAAAGCGGCGCAGACAGCAATATCCATGGACGCGCTTTTCCCTCCTTCGTATGGGTGCGGTCTATAATGTAGCCCATTACAACATTTGTAATCGCGTCGATGATTTTTGAGATAATAGGGAATATTACCAGAAAAGCACCTCCCCAAAGTCCCGTCAACTTCAGAACATCTGTGTAATAAACATTCAGATATGTTGCCAGTACTGCATTGAGCAGTAACGCTCCGGAGGGACCAATAAGATACCCCAACCATTTTTCTGACGGTTTTACGTTGTCTGTATGAATCCTGCTTTGAAATATTTTATGTTCCACAAGCTTTTGTTTTGCCATCTCCGTTTTCTCCTGCGTTTTTGCAAAATCACTAAAATTCTTTGTGTTTTGATAGTTTGTTTTATCAGTATAGCACAAGCTCTTTTATGGTACTTGCTTATATGTGTCCAAAATTGTAGAATTGTATCCGAAATGGAGCGAGACAAATGACGAATATTGATTTGCGTTATTTATGTACGACAATCGGCAATCTGGCCGGGATTCCGATTCGGATTTTTGAAGACGATACACAGATATATTACTATTCTGTTGTTTATCTTCCGAAGGATCCCATGGTGCTTTGCCGCGATGAAGTTTTTGCAATCGGCGATCACGTGGGATACTGCGTCACGACACAGTTTCACTACTACGGGGTCGTCAATAGCGGTCGGGTAAAAATCGTCGTGGGTCCCACTCGTCAGATTTCGGAAACGGATCAGGAACTTCGGGAACTTGCTTTTCGTCTGGATTTGTCGGGAGATGAGGCGGACGCCATGATATCCGGCGTGAGGAGCATTGTCCGCATGCCGATGGAGAGCGTCCTTCAAATGCTGTGTACAATGAATTATGTGCTAAATGGCGAGAAATTGGAGCTTAAAGATGTAAGTATTCATGAGCCGGATCAGGCTGAGCTTGTCATAAGGCAGGAGCGCCGGCGTGTGCAGGATAAGTTTCCGGAAGATTTGCCTCAATTTCCGACAGAGCATAACACCTATGATCTTGAACAGCTTCTTCTGCGCATGGTACGTAAAGGGGATACTGCGGCACTGAGAGAATGGTTTTCATCGGCTCCGGCCGTTCGAGGCGGCGTTGTGGCAAGGGAGCCCTTGCGCCAGAGAAAGAATCTTTTTATTATTACGGCAACGCTTGCATCTCGCGCTGCAATTCAGGGAGGCATGCAGATAAATGATGCCTTCACACTCAGCGATTCCTACATTCAGCAGTGTGAGCTGTTGACTACTCCCGAACGGATTACGAATCTGCAATATCAGATGCTTTTGGATTATACTGAACGAGTAGAGCGACTGCGTTGCGGAAAAACGCCTTCCAAGCTGGCAGTGGATGTGGCAAATTACGTTCAGCATCATCTTTCCGATGCCATCAAGACGGAGGATATAGCTAAAGCACTGTATATAAGCCGCCCGTATCTGTCAAGGAAATTCAAGGCGGACACAGGGGAGAATATCGCTGACTTTATTTTGAAAGAAAAAACGGAGGAGGCAAAACGCCTTCTCCGCTATTCGGACAAATCTCTGACCGCAATCGGATCTTATCTCGGTTTTTCTTCCGCCGGCCACTTCTCCCGTGTTTTCAAGACATATGTCGGTACCACGCCGAGCGAGTATCGGGAAAAGCATCCATAATAACAATGCAAGATTTAATTGCACGGCAACATGGAACTGACGGTTTTCTGGATTAAATGGGCTTGATGCAATGTGACCTTTCCTCCATCCATTCCCCATGAGTGAGAAATCGGAACTCCGAGTCCCTCCGGTGATTTTTGAAAAATTACGCGGTACAGCACGCAGGCTGCAATATAATTTCCGATATTATTCTGATGCCCGCAATCTCCGCATTCTGCGCCCGGCTTGTAAAAAAAGCAGCCAGATTTATACTATGCTGCAGTTTATCCATCGGGGCGACTGCGGTTGTTTTCTTTACGAAGACCACCTGACTCAAATAGTACTCAAAATTTTATTACATCTTAAGATGCTTTTTCATCCAACGCCCTATCGCGGAAACCACGGGACCGAGTGTAACGGCCATGATGAGGTTCGCAACAGTGGGATGACCTCCGGCAAGAAGGCCAATCAGAATAGCGGAGAAATCCCAAACCATAGTTATAATTCCCGCCTGATTTTATCAATCAGGGTTAAATCCGCAGGAAGCCACTTAACCGAATCCAGATCATCTTTTGTAAGCCACTTTGCGGCTTCGGCTTCTTTCAATACCAGTTCCCCGGATATTACCTTGCACCAAAAACAGTCCATGGAAAGATGGAAGGTCGGATAATCATACTCGATGGTTTCCATCAAATCATCGACCTCTATGTCCGCTTCAAGTTCTTCTTTTATTTCCCTCTTAAGAGCTTCTTTTGGTGTCTCACCCTCTTCAATTTTTCCTCCCGGAAATTCCCACTGTCCTTTAAACTCTCCATAGCCTCTGGCTGTGGAAAAAATCTTCTCGCCGTCGCGAATGACGGCAGCTACTACTCTTACTGTCTTCATTTTGTGTCTCCGCTTTCTACGCTGCTCTCCAAATATTTCAACAAATCATCCCTGACCGGATGGTGCATTCTCATGGTAACTTTTGAAATATCCTGAAGCCTTCCGTTATTATCTTTCTTTTTATCTGCCAGGACCTCTGTCACATCAAAGGTTCCCATATAGTAAAAGCTTGTTTCCGCATCACTTTTCTTTATAAAAAGATGTCGCCTCTTAGGCTCCGTGACATCCTTCATATACCCGCTGTCCGGACCCTTCCCGATCTGCGAATCCCATTTAAAAATAACATTGTCCGAAAATGCGTCCGCATAGTCCGGCTTTCCTTCAGCATATTGCTTTGTCTCATCCTCGGCAAGATTTTTATGATATGTTACGAACAAAAAAACATCATCGCCCTTTCGGTATTTTCCATACATGGTGGACGATAAATCCTTGCCGCAATCCATTAAAAGGCTCACATCACGACGTGAATATTTCTCATTCAAGACAAACGGATTTAAATCCTTTCCCGAGGAAATATACTTATCCTTGTAACGGGCAAGTCCTACCCTGATGATATCCTTTACCTCGTCGGAGAACTCCTTCGATTTGATACAATCGGCATAGGAAGAAAGCCTTCTGATCATACCTTCTTTATCCATACGCAAAATATCTATAGCACCGAACTTTCGATACTCCGCCTCATTTGAGGTAAATTCGCCCAAAAGAACTTCTGCAGCTTTCGATATCGAAGCTTCTGATGCAACATAACCGTATTCCGACAAAAGCTTTCTTTTTACATCTGCTGCCGAAATCTTTTCTTTATACAGAAGCTCCTTGAGAATCAAAAGCTCACAGGGCCTGACACCGCTTAAAACAGTTTTAGATAAATACTCGAGTATGAGCTTTTCATGATCCGTAAGAGAGCATGATTTGTCTTTCTCCATGGCCGCAAGGAAGCGCCAATATGTCTTGTATTCCCTGATGATTACAAGCGGATCGACCTCACCCTGCATATAAAAATCATAAAGATTCGGCACGCGACCCAGCCGATTCTTTAAGGTAATGTAACTTTCTTTGATGATTGACTTCATACCCCTTATATGGTCGATGGAATCAAAGATTCTGTTTCGCGAAATCTCATCAAAATGGATTGTTGAAGCTCCCGGAATAACATTGTTTCCGGAAATTACATACTTTCTGATATTGTCGGCATTATATGTGCGGTCCCCGGACAGCGCAATCGGAATCATGAAGTTATTCGTGTAATTTCCGATGAAATCAAGGATGACCACATACTCCTTGCCTTTAGCCTTTCTGAGTCCACGACCCAGCTGCTGAATGAAGACTATCGGAGACTGGGTAGGTCTCAACATGATTACCTGATTAACTTCGATGATATCGACACCTTCATTCAAAATATCCACGGAAAAAATATAATCAAGAGGCTTTACCTTGTCGGTTGCATCCTCTTCATCCATGGCAAGTCTTTCAAATGCCTGCTGCCTTACCTTCTCATCGTCGTCTCCGCTTAAGGCTATTGTTCTGAAGCCTTTTTCGTTGAATTTCCTTGAAAGCTCCTCGCACTCCTTTTTGCGACTGCAGAAAATAAGACCCTTTACCCTGTCACCGCTGAAGCCGTAATACTTTGCCTGTTCGATTACATGCTTAACCCTCTCATCTCTCGTAAGATTGGAGAACTCCTTCTCCGACAACTTGTCCGAAAGAATTTCTTTTTCCGTAAGTGTTGTAATATCGCTGATTCCGAAATAATGGAAAGGACAAAGAAGGTTCTCCTCCATCGCCTGTTTAAGTCGAATCTCGTAAGCTATCTGATAGTTGAAAAGCTCATAGACATTTGCATCGCTGCTGCCCTCACGCTTATCTGGAGTCGCCGTCATTCCAAGGAAAAGCTTCGGCTTGAAATACTCCATGATGCGCCTGTAGGTGCCCGCGGTACTGTGATGAGCTTCGTCAAGGATAATGCAAGTAAAATAATCGGGTTTAAAACGTCTCAGATTCTCCTCTTTATGCAGGGTTTCAACCATAGCAAAAACAAAATCGGCATCATAATCGCTGTATCCCGCTCCTATGATTCCCATTTTTTCTTTATCCCCGAATACCATTCTAAAGGAAGCCATAGCCTGACGTGCAAGAGTTGCCCTGTGTACCACAAAAAGAACCTTCTTAAATGAAAGTTCCCGCATTGCAAAGGCGGAAGCGTAGGTCTTACCTGTTCCCGTTGCGGAAATTAGCAGGGCTCTGTCCTCTCCGCTGTCCACAATTTTCGACAGATTGTCTATAAACCCAAGCTGCATGGAATTTGGCTTAAGCTTGTATTTCTCTATAGAGACAATTTCATCTTCCTTCGCAAGCTCACGTTGTTTTTTTATAATGCTGTAAGCTCTGGTGTAGGTTTCGATGAAATCGGCATAGTTAAGCGCCCGGTCGGATTCCCAGAAAGCATCAAACTCCTTAACAATCTCACGGGCCATCTCACCCGACTCGGTGGAAATAATACGCGTGTTCCATTCTTTATTCTGCGTGAGGGCGGCATTGGTCATATTTGAGCTGCCGATGATGATTCTGTATATCTCTTCCTTTTTAAAGATGTAGCCTTTGGTGTGAAAGCCGGCGTCCTCGGCTCCGATATCGTACATCTTTACGGTAATGTTCTTTAAATCATTTAACTTGGAAAGCGCCTTAGGCTCGCTGAAATTCAGATAATTTGTAGTCAGAATACGGCCCGGAACATTCCTCTTTTCAAGCTCCTTAAGTGTCTGAAGAAGAGGCGTTACCCCGCTCATGGTGATGAAAGCCACACTGATATCAAATCTGTCGCAATTAAGCAGTTCATCCTCTATGGTAGAAAGAACCTTTTTCCCCTCCGCAGGAACATTGGATACAAAGGTCGGTCTGTAGGCAATATTCGAAACCGCTCCGCCGTCTATAAACGCGGTATGCAAGCCTTCCTGCAAATTTTCTAAAGCCGTGTTGTTCACTTAAGAACCTCCAAAATTGATGTACTAAGTATATCATTTCTGTACTGCGGCTGCAGCACCAACATCCTCTTATCCTTCCCTCAGCCTCTTATTAATCGCATTAATCACGCGTTTTTTATCCGCGCTCCACTTTGGCTCTATCAAAAGTGCCTTCGGTCCGTCTCCGGTTAGCCTATGGACCACCATGTCTTTGGGAATTATCTTTAGGCATTCCGCCAGAAGATCCACATATTCCTCAAGGCTCATTATATGAAAATGCGTCTTCTCATAATAATCCGCCAGATCCGTTCCCTTCAGTACATGCAGAAGCTGAAGCTTGATTCCGGAAGAAGAACCGTTACAAACATATTGAACCGTAGAAAGCATATCGCCTGCGGTCTCGCCCGGTAGTCCCAGGATTACATGCGTGATAACTTTTATGCCGGCCCCATTTAGTCTTAAGACAGCATCATCGTATACCGAAAGCGGATACCCGCGCCTGATGAATTCGGCGCTTTTTTCATGTATGGTTTGAAGCCCGAGCTCTACCCATACCGGTTTGATCTGTGACAGTTCCCTTAACAAATCAACCACCTCGTCCGGCAGGCAATCCGGTCTTGTGGCAATAGAAAGAACCACTACCTGCGGATGATTTATCGCTTCCGTAAAAATCTTACGCAGGTAATCTACGTCCGCGTAGGTATTGGTATAGGCCTGAAAGTACGCAATAAAAGCATCGCAGTTCGGTACTTTCTTTGCAATAAGCCTTTTCCCCTGTTCTATCTGCTCCGTGATTGAAAGATTTCTGTTTGAGGCAAAATCCCCTGACCCGCCCTGCGAACAGAATATGCAACCTCGGGTATCTATTTTTCCATCTCTGTTCGGACAGGTCATGCCGCCGTCCAAAGAAACTCTGTAAACCTTTTTGCCGTAAAGGTCTTTCATTTCATCATTAATGCTTCTGTATGTAATCATGCAGTCAGTATACCACTTTAAAAAACACCTATGCCGTCAACTTTGAAGTTGAGATTCCTTACCTCCTTAAAATGATAAATAAAATCTGATACTTTCTTTAATCTCCGCCTCCGCCTGTGGTAGAATAAAAGCGGTTTAAAACCATTATTTATCTATATCGGAGGTCTTCTATGGACGGAGGAATCAAACTTGAAATCTTAAGCCGCTTCGAACTTAACGACATGGCGGCATATTATCTCCTCAATGAAAATAAGCAGGTAGAGCTTGTTCTTGTTCCAACGGAAAAAGAACGGGACTTGCCTGAAAACTGGCTGTCAAGTAAGTGCACTCGCGGAGAAAGTCTCATTCAGACTAAGCTCGTAGGCGATCATTATCCCGGCACCTACTCGGGTGGCACCACCATGCGTAACAGTGAGACTGTTGAAATGCTTAAATACGCAGATCAAAAGCATTCCGTAAACGGAAATCATGAAACCATCGTTACCACTCTCACCGATGAAAGAGACCATTTCTTTATCCATACACTCGAATTTGACAAGGGCGAATTTGCTCTTTCCTGCCATACCGCTGTGGAAAATCGCTCGAGAGAAAGCATTACTCTTGAATGTCTTTCAAGCTTTTCAATTGGATTTATAACTCCCTTTGAAAAAGAAGATGCTCCAGAATGCCTGAAGGTTCACAGAATTCGCAGCAAATGGAGCCAGGAAGGACGCCTTGTTACGGAACCGATTGAAGATCTGCAGCTTGAAACTCCCTGGACAAACTGGCACGTAAATTCCGTTCGCTACGGAGCTGTCGGCTCCATGCCGGTAAAGGGTTACTTCCCTTTTGGAGCCGTTGAAGACTATAAAAATAACGTCATCTGGGCTGCGGCACTTGGAGTAGAAAGCTCCTGGGAGATGGAATTTTACCGCCGGGACGACGAGCTTGCCGTTTCAGGAGGTCTGGCAGACAGAGAGTTCGGACATTGGATGAAGACTCTTGAACCCGGAGCTTCCTTTGAGACCCCATCCGCCATATTGGCAGTTTGCTCAAAGCCCGAAGGATGCGAATCTTTAATAGACTACGCTTCACAAAGAATCACCGAATTCGGGCAAAAGTTTGTAAATGCAGGTCCTAAGTGTGAACAAAACCTGCCTATTATGTTTAACGAATACTGCACGACCTGGGGACTTCCGAGCCATGAAAATATCAAGGGAATCCTTAATGCCGTAAAGGGAAAAGGGCTTGATTATTTCGTGGTCGACTGCGGCTGGTATGTCGAAGAAGGCAAGAACTGGGGGCGCAGCATGGGCGACTATGTCCCGTCCGACAAGCTTTTCCCAAATAGCCTTAAGGCTGTAAGTGATGACATCAAGGCTGCCGGCATGAAACCCGGACTCTGGTTTGAAATAGACAATGTCGGCTGTGACTCTCATATTTTCAACGATCGTGAGGATCTGCTCCTTAAACGCGACGGCTACCCGATTACCACCAATGAACGTCGTTTCTTTGACATGAGCAATCCGGAGGTAATCGATTATCTGACCAGAAAGGTTATCGGCCAGCTTAAAAAGTACGGCTTTGAGTATATCAAGATGGATTATAACGATACGATAGGTATCGGATGTGACGGAGCCGAATCCCTAGGAGAAGGTTTAAGACGTGACAGAGAGGCTTCCGTTAATTTCGTAAAAAAGATTCGCGATGAAATCCCGGGAATTATTCTTGAAAACTGTTCCTCGGGAGGACACAAGCTTGAGCCCCTGATGATGAGCATATGCAGTATGGCTTCTTTCTCGGATGCTCACGAATGCGAACACATACCGTTAATTGCCGCCGCACTTCACAGAACAGTTCTTCCGCGCCAAAGCCAGATTTGGGCAGTAATCAGAAAGAACGATTCCGTAAAAAGAATCGCTTACACTTTAGTAAACACCTTCCTCGGGCGCATGTGCTTCTCCGGCGATGTGACGGAACTGACAGATGAGCAATGGAAAGCCATAGAAGACGGTATGGCATTTTATCGTAAAATAGTACCTGCCATAAAAAACGGCTACAGCTACATCTATACTGACAAGACCTTAAGCGACAAGCACCTAAACGGTTATCAGGCGGTCGTGAGACTGGAATGTGAAGAGGGCAAACTGTTGGAAGGTTTACATAGCAGTGCCTATGCAGTCGTTCATATCTTCAGAAATGCTCCCGGCACGATTGAGATTAAACTTCCCAAGAATTGCCCCAAAACAATAGAAAGCATATATTCCGGAACTAATATAGATGTAAAGGTTGAAGGCGATAAACTTATTATCAAGCATTCGGAGGAAATGGAAGCCGTTGCAATATTGCTTAAATAATTTATTTTAAGCTA
>CAVJJQ010000058.1:0-15668 GCA_963649755.1 bacterium
TAGGTGACTGAGAGGGACTTGGCTCTCCCACGCGGAGCAATTTCCTATATAGCAAGATAGGAGCCGGGTTTTGATAAACCCGGCTCTTAACTTAAAATATTATCCAATCTCATTAAACTTTATAAGAACTTTCTAAACATTCCTTATATCCTTAAATGTAACATTCTTACAATACTTCATCCGAATGCCGCCTGGCGCATCATCCTCGGAATTCTCGATTTCGATATTTTCAAATCTTACATTGTTTACAGCGTGTTTATCTTCATCAAAGCCCTGCAAATCAATTGCCGCGCAGGGGTGCCACTCATTCCTGCCTGCATTATTGTCAAGGTATCTTCCGAGTATATGCATATCCTTAAACAGGCAGTTTTCGAATACCGGAGGTTCGCTTGCTCCTATGCCGTCATCATTGTAGCCTACGGAATGAAGCTGAACGTGTGAAGTCACCACGTTTCTGACCTCTAAGTTTCTAACATATCCTCCGCGCTTTTTCGTACCCTTAATCTCTATTCCCGACCAGGTGGGACCCATTTCACAATCCCAGATCTTAACGGTATCGATTCCGCCCGACATCTCGCTTCCCATGCAGAGCCCGTGTCCGAACTCGGTGACACAGTCAAAAATCCTGATGTTCTTTGTCGGTCTGTTTATTACATTTCCTTCCGGATTCTTTCCTGACTTTATGGCAACGGAATCATCCTCGGTAAAGAAACGACAGTTGAATATTGTCGAATTAACCGATGAATCGGGATCCCATCCGTCACCGTTCCAGATGCCTTGCGATTCAAAGGTACACTCATCCGTCACCACACCGTCTGAGTATATGAAATGCACATTCCAGGAAGGCGATTTGCCCAAGGTAAGCCCGTGAATCCAAATATTCTTACAGTTACTCATGTTTATGAGTCTGCCTCTTGCCCTGTGTGTCACGGTTTCGGGTTTCTCGTATTCTTTAATGCGGTCTCCGAGTGAGGCTATGAAATCTTTAAGCCTTACTTCCTCGCTCCTTGCGATATTCTTTGCTAAATCAGCTCCGCCTCCGTAAATTGAGCCTTCGCCTCTTATAATGATATTTTCACAATTCGAGCCCGAAGTGTGATCAAGCTCGCCCAAGTTAAATAAGCTTTTAAAACACTCCATTTCGATTCCTTCGAAACGGCTCTTAATCTTCGGACTGTAATCTTTAACCTCGGATGTTCCCTGTAAAATTGCATCCTTTTCTACGTAAAGTTCCATATCGGAATGAAGTCTTAATGCGCCGGTTAAGAAAGTCCCCTTTGGAATATAAACCTGCTCGCCCTTATCGCAGGCATCGATTGCCGTCTGAATAGCCTTTGTATTTAACGTAACCCCGTCACCGACTGCACCGAAATCTGTTATGTCAAGGCGTTTACGTACAGACTTTGTAACGCATTTTATTTCTGAGTTCCCGCCAAGCGTATCAATAACCGTAAGCGTGTACTCTGTTCCGGGCTTTAATCCCGTAAACTTGCAGTGCGTTCTGTCGGTTATCTTTGTCTCTCCGTTTAGACTCACCGTAAACTCCGGTCTCTTTCCTTCATAAAAAGGCAGATCCCAGTATGCGATTATTTCGGTATCGGTTGAAAGATAGGTAAAATTTTCCATGTCAGGCTCCTCTTTTTCCTTGATATTACCACTGCATGGAAAAAGAAACTATTTCGTTAACCCCTTTTCTTAGCATAAACAACCTTTTATAAGCGCTTCTTTTTCCGTTCTTTTAAGCTGCTTTATCCGATATTCCTCGCGCATAGCCTCGGACTTTGTCTCAAACTCCTTAGAATACACAAGGCTTACCGGAAGCCTCGACCTGGTGTACTTGGCTCCCTTACCTAAGTTGTGAACCTTTATGCGCTTTTCGACATCGTCCGTGTAGCCCGTGTAAAGAGTATCGTCGCTGCACCTTACCATATACGTGTAATACATTTATGCCTCTGTGATATATCCAATCAGGCTCTCCTTCAATGCTTTTGTCGTCAAGTCTTCCGGACTTAAGTCAAATCCGCAGACAAGCACCCTGCTGCCTTTAATCTTCGTTTCAAACAAGGGCGACTTCGGAATGTTGTCGACAAAATTCGGAACCATTTCCATTATTATATCGTCATCCGTTCTCCCTGTAATGTCAAAAGAAACCGAATTTTCCAAAAGTTCTTTCCACTGGTAATCTATGCATTTATCGGTAGGAAAGTCAGCCAATGCCTTATGATTCTCATTAAGCCATGCTCCGCAAGGGTCACTACTTGGAAAATGAACGGGAGACCAGAAGACCGGAATAAAGCTGTTTTTGTAGGTCGTTTCAATGAAAGCTTCCCTGCAGGCAATCACGTTTCTTCCTGCTTCAACCGCTTTTGAAAGTTCCTCTGCACTCCTTGCAATAACGCTTTCGTCAAGCTCACCCTCTTCATCCTTAAACACGAAGATTCTGTAGGTATTCGTATATTCTGCCACGGAAAGTTCAATATTAATGAGTGAGTTTTTCTTTATAAAGTTTAAAGGAATCGCTACCTTACCTTCGCCCTCGCGCGAAGTCTTAAAAATCACCTCACCCTTACACTTCATCGTTAGCTTAAACAACGGATTCGTAATTTTCTTTTTCCCGTGATCGTATAAAGAAAGTCTTGCTTCCAACACTTCGGTATTCTTAAATATCCTCTTTGCTTCAAAAAGCGGAACAACCTCTGAACAGAACTTACGCCATTCGGAGCCGGAAATAATGCCCTTATCTCTGTGGAAGATGTCAAGCATCCCGACCGTAGCCGTGCTCTGCCCGGTATAATCGGTGAGTGCGAGCAGCTGGAAGCCGCCCATTCCCTTTGTGCGAAGCACTGCCTCGATGTCTTCCTTGTAAAGCTTTGCCGCCAAATCACCCGAAGCCTTTATGTAATCGTGTAGCTTACCGTAGACGCCTTTCTTTTTCATTTCCTTTCGGATGATGTCAAAGTTTACCGCCATCATATTGCCGGTGTACTCGTCGGTCAAATCGACATTCGGATAGACGCAGTACTGTCCGACCTCAAATGACGTAAAGGGTGTCGGCACAATTTCGCGCATTTCATCGTAATTTACGTCCGTGGCCTTTGCCGCCTCGTCATGAAGGAACTGTAAGCGCGCACTCTTATGAAATATTTCAAAAGCGCAGAGATAGTCTTCGTAAGGGCTTAAAGGATGATCGAAATTTGAAGTCATCGTATAAAGACGCCTGTTATCTATGGCCTTGGTCTCACGAATAATGGTTTCAAGGAGCGTAAAGTCACCCATATTTTCATTGCCGTTTGAGAAAAACAAAAACGACGGATGATTTCCGTAGGTTTCCGATATTCTCAAGGCTTCCGTCCTGAAATAAAGCTCGTGCCATTCATCGTCCCCAAACTCCATGGGAGCGACATCTCTGTTAAGCCAAAGCGGCATCTCGATTGAAAGATAGAGCCCGAGCAAATCTGCTGCCTCAAATGCCGCCTCCGGAGGACACCAGGCATGAAACCGCACGTGATTTAAACCATACTCCTTAAATGCCGTAAAGTGCTTTAACCAGGTTTCTTTGTCCATGGGAGGATAGCCTGTAAGCGGATACTGAGCGCAGTTTATAGTTCCCCTTAAAGAAAGAACCTCACCGTTTAAGTAAAAACTCTTGTCCTTAACACAGATATCCCTAAAGCCAAATTCAGTTACGTATTCATCTGTAAATTCGTCTCCACGCAAAGTAACCTTTACGGAATACAAATTTCTGTCAAATTCATCCCACTTCTTAATATCGTCAACATGTATAAAGAAATGGTCCGTAAACCTTGAGGCAAAAAGTTCTATATTTTTAGAGTCTTTTACAACCTTGCCGTTTGGAGCCGTAACTTCAAACTCAAGGCTACCCTTTTCGATATCCATGGGAACATGGCGGTCCGCTCTGATAATCGTCTCTAAGCTGATGCCGTCTTCCTTAGTAAATACCTTGACGTTTTCTATATAGTCTTTCGGGTAGGCAATCACTTCCATTTTTCCGATGATGCCGTTCCAGTAGCCGCCGGTATCCACGCTGTAGCCGCTTGCCATATCGCCGAGATTAAGGAGGTTTGAATTGTCCACCTCGATTTTAAGGGTATGCTTTCCGGTGAAATCTTTAATCAGGGGCTCTCCCTTAGCATCCACGCGGTCTGTAAGCCTATAGATATGAGGAGTAGAAAGTTCTGTAACTCCCCTTCCTACCTGAATATCATCAAACCACAGCTTCGAGGCAATGTTTACTCTTTCCAAAAATACGCAAAGATTCTTTCCTTCAAATTCCGAAGGTATATCAATTTCACGCTCGTATATAAGCTTTCCGATATACTCGTATTTTTCCCTCGGAGCCCTGACTGCCTCTTTGACATACTCGTTGAAATATTCCTGTTTCTTTCCTATTCCGTTTTCGCATGAAGAACCCGGAAGCTTAACTTCTTTATTAACCGCTCCGTCAGGTGAAGTACAATGCCACCTTCCGCTTATATCAATTGTCTGCATTCTTGCCTCCAATAGCTTTAAGTCCCTCTTTACCGAGAGCAATCATCTTCTCGCAGTGCCTTTTGTTGTTTAAGTTTAAGTCGGCATCGAATACCAGGAAATCAGGCAGCGATACCGCGAAGAAATCCGGTATTATCTCGTCATTCATATGGCTTTCGCCGTATTCAATCATCGCCTTAAAGTCATTTACACTCTCAGTATGCTCTGAAAGCTTATCCATGGCAAGGGCCTTAAAATACATCATTTCCGGCGGCTGATCGTTATAGTATCTCGCACTTGAAAGATTAAAATCTCCCCTTGCTGAAAGCTTGAAATAATCCGTTCTCTCCGGCTCTTTGCTTTTCTCTCCGAGGTAATAGTAGATGTCATTGTCAAGCGCCCCGATAAGCTTTCCTTCGCTTAAGTTTTCAGGGAAAGAAAGCGCTTTTTTTAAAAGCTCCACGGCCTTTTCATCATCCGTTTCCTTCTTTGCAAGTCCTATCAAAGCCTTCTTGTACTCACCGGTTATCTTGCCTTCCCCACCCTCCCAGGGATGAAATTTGTGGCTCATGCAAAGCTCGTAGGCAAGCTCGTACTTTTTAACTCCGTTTAAAACCGAGATATACTCCGTAAACAAAGGATCGGTCTTGTCCATGAGGGTAAGGTTTTCGGTCATATTTGAAAGCCTCTCCTCCAAAGTCCTGTCCGTAATCTTATAAAGAAGGTCCAGCTCAAAGAACACTCTTGCATCGGTTCTGTCCATGGAAAAAGCCTTTTCCATGCAGGCTGTTGCTTTTTCTTTATCATGGCATTTATTGTAGTAAGCTATCGAAAGATTCCTGTAAACCGTGGGAAGCGTGATTCTATCCTTTGCGCTCTCCCATAAAGAAATTGCCTCTTTCCAGTTACCCTTATCGTAAAACAGGCATCCAAGGTAATAAGCCGCCATCGCACCGCCGGCATTTGCAGCCTTTTTAAGTACATTGATATCCTCTGTCCTGTTAGGGAAGCAGTAAAGGCTCGATGCGTTCTCTCCCTCTTTAAGACAAGTCTCATCATCAGTGCAATAGTAAAGATAATATGAAACCAAAGGATCACCTGACGGAGCCATCTTAAGTATGTTTGCGGCTTCCGTATACAGGCCTGCAAAAATATAGCATAAAGAAAGCTCTATGAAATTTGCCGGATCCTTTCGCATAGCGGCATCAAACTTTTCAAAGTTGCAGGTATTTAAGGCGTCCTCGTAAAGTGCTCCAAAGTTAAGCATATCCCTCTTTAAGGAATCCTTGACAAATTCTTTTGCTTCGTTACCTCTTCCCAAAAGTCTCAGCGTACAGGCTTTAAGTGTGCGGGCATTTAAATTATTAAGGCCCTTTTCCAGGGAAGCGTCCAAAAATTCAAGTGCATCGTTTAAATTGCCCCTCCTTAGCTCAAGACAAGCAAGCTTATAAAAGCCCTTAGCCCTGAAATTCTCATCCCAGGTAGCCTTATAGAAGGCATCATAGGCTCCTTCACAGTCGCCGGTCATTTCAAGAGCAAGACCTAAGTTAAAATAAGGCTCGCAGTCATAGGGATTCGGATTTCTGAAGGTAGAGCGTTTAATTGCCGCGTTAAAATAACCGATACTTTCCTTAAAATATCCGTTTTTAAAAAGAAGGCGTCCGTATGCATTGTTGATACGGATATCCGAAGGATCGCGTCTTAAGCCTTCGAGGTAGTAATCCGCCGGATTGAAGGTTGCGTGCCTGTACTGTTCAAGATGCATACCGTCTAAGTACAGTTCCTCATTTGATGCAATCTCCTTCGGTGGAAGCATGGCCTCTGCAGGCTTTGCGGTCATCTCTTCATCATTTACTACAGGAGTATAGGAAAGGATTACCTTACCGTCTCTTATTATTTCTGCCTTTATATCGTCTGTGTTGATACCCTCTATTGATGTCTTAAAGGTTTCGGCTGCATTGAGTGTAAGAGCATTTTCATAAACAACCTTTTCTCCGAGGCTTACTCTTACAGAGTCACTCTTTGAATGATTTACCGAAGAATAAATAATCAGGGATAAGGTTTCTTTGTTTCTTTCTACATTGAGTGCATATTCCCTGTTTGCATTCTTGACCGCTCCCACAGCCTTGTAAGGCATGAAATACTGGGTGAAGGTCTTTTCCTCATAAGGCTTTAAGAAGGTAAAGTCAGGCTGATTGTCCGTAAATACGCCCGTCATGAGCTCGATGTAAGGGCCGTTTTCGTCTGTAAGGTTTCGATCCCAAGCACGTCCGAAGTCACCGTTTCCCCAGGTCCACTGCTTCTTGCCGGGTGAAATGTGGTGGTCTGCTACGTGTAACAGTCCTGCTTCTTTGGAATCGTCGTAGTTACCGATAAAATCAAAGTCCGAATGTCCGGCCATGTAGGATGTCGGGACCGGAATGTTTTTGTATCTGGAAATATCGGTTCCGGGTGCATAGTTTACCTTGTAGTATACGCTGTCGGAAATAGGAAATTTTGATACATCCCTCTTGCCGTGATCGAATACGTAGGTCACATCGGGAGGGAAGATTGAACGAGTATAATCATTTACCGAAACTGCCGGATTTGCCCACCAAAGGAAGGTCTGTACACGGTCTGTTCCGTTATAAAGCTTTCCCTTTATTTCAAGATAAGCCTTGTCGGGGTAAAGTGTAAAAACAGCCTCACCTTTAGTGTGAAACATCTTTTCAATCTCGCCTGTCACTACGGAAACCGAACCGTCCTCATGCTCCGTGATACGAGCGCTTACAGGGTCGTAAGTTGATGGTCTGTGATGCTGAGGCCAGTTAAATTCAATTCCGCCGGAAATCCAGGGACCTGCGAGTCCTACCAGGGCAGGCTTTATTACCTCATTGTAATAAACCGCATCGTAACCGTTTGTCTTGTCGTAAAGTCTCTGTACCCTTCCCCCAAGCTCCGGAAGCAGCATTACAAGAAGATAATCGTTTTCAAGGAAAATCGCATCATATTCTTTGTCAGTCTTCTCGTCCGCAACTCCCTCGCAGATAGGATGCGGATACACGCGTCCCGAAGATCCCTGATAGACTCTTTTTTCAAGAAACATGGGATTCTTGTCATAATCCTTGATTTCGTAAGTAGGAATAACTATCCTCTTTCTTTCTACTGATACCTTGTTCATACAGCCTCCCTTAGATGTGATTATTATACTCCGAGTATATGCTGCCAAAGCGAAACTCTTTTTTATTTATTATTGTCCTTATTATATTCCCGCTATCTTCACATTTCACTTGGGATTGTTGCTTGAAAGTATAGAAATATTGCTGTATGATTTCTTTATGAGAAAAACAAACTTTAATGAAGCGATTTACGCCGATTCCATCTGGAATGTATCGACACCCTCCGAGGTTGCACTGCAGATGCCCTTCTACGTGCTCGAGGCGGGCCTTTTCCGTGCAATGCCCGAATATGTGGTTGAAAGAAGCTATCACGACAGCTACCTTCTGCTGTTTACGGTTGAAGGCGAGGGGATTATCACTGTAGGCGGCAAATCGGTTACCCTTCCCAAGGGCTTTGCGATTTTATTTGACTGCCACACGCCCCACAGGTACGAATCAAACGGCACCGACTGGACCTTTTCATGGCTTCACATCCTGGGTAATTCAATTGACAGCCTCACAAATATACTGACAGACGGAAAGAATCTTTACCCTACTCCCGTCACGGAATTAAAGTTTCAGGGCATCTTTCTTGAGCTTTTGAATACTTTTCACATTCAGACCGCACCTTCGCTGATATCAAGCTCCGTACGTATTCTTAAGCTTCTTGAACTTTTGAGTAAAGAAAAAGAAGGAGATACTCCTTCTTTTTCACCCATCGATTCTTCAATCGAATATATACATGCAAATTACTCAAGGCCGGTCAGCATTGATATGCTTTCCGAAAACGCAAATCTTTCAAAATATTACTTTATAAAGCTTTTCAAACGTAAAACCGGCCTTACTCCCTACGCCTATCTCACAAATTACCGCATAAACGAAGCAAAAAGGCTCCTCGTTGAATCAGACTTCTCCGTTGAGAAGATTTCCGAGCTTTCCGGTTTTTCCGACCCTTCCTGCTTTATTGCCGCCTTTAAAAAGAACACAGGGCTCTCTCCTCTTAAATACCGGCAAAGCAAGCTGTGACTTTATCTTTTATTCTCCGCAAAGACGTACACATCCATCCTGATAGCCTTGCCGTTTAGGGCGTATGAGGGCTTCTGCCCCGCAAGCACTTCTCCCTTAAGCGGTCTCTTTACGATGATTTTAAAAGGCTTTGAAGCCTTTGCGGCATTAAAAAGCTCTTCTTCATCGTCACACGGAGCCTCAAGCCGGTGGATTAACTGGAATTTCTTTTTTACCTGTGAAGATTTTTTCCGCTCCGGAAACATCGGGTCAAGGTAAACTATATCAGCCTCTCCGATGGAATTTTTTAAAGCCTCGACGCTGTCTTTGTTAAAAAGCTCCATTCTTCCCGCGTATAAAGAAAGCTTCGGATCGTCAAGGGCTCTTTCATAAGCATCCTTTAAAAGTTTGAAGATGATTTCATCCCTTTCGTAAAGCTTTATCCTAAAGCCTGCTGCCGCAAGGATGAAAGAATCCTCTCCGAGCCCCGCCGTCGCATCGATGACCGTCAGTCCCGTCCTTCCTTCTTTCCCTTTGCAGGCCTTTACAATAAGCTCCGTATCCAAGTTTGAAGGCTTAAGACGTTTGGAAAGTTTATTAAAATCTCCGATTATTAAAAGTTCATCGTCTTTAAGTGCAAGACCGTTTTCCGTCTGCACCAAAACTGCGCCGTTATCTTCCATGTGGTTCATTCCTTAAAAATTTATCGGAAGCTATTTCTAACTTCCGATAAACAATACCGCATTGCTCCTGAATTTCAAATAATTACCTTGGCATTGAGATAATAAAGGTTGCCTCTCCCCTAATGTCAAGCTTTCCGTAGCCGTTAGGTACTATGAAGTGATCGCCCTTCTTAACCATGGTGCCGTTTACTTCACCGTAACCCTCCACGCATGATACTATCTCAAAGGCCGCGGGCATATCAAATACGACTTCTTTTTCGACGTTAACCTTGTAAACCGAATAGTACTTACAGGTTACGAGTTCTTCAATGCCTTCCGCCTTGCCTGTTTCCTTTACCGAACCCTTGTCTGCGGGAACGGTGATTACATCCTTTGACTTTGCTATATGAAGCTCACGGGGCTTACCGTTCTGCAAACGGTCGTAATCGTAAACACGGTAAGTGATGTCGGAATTCTGCTGGGTTTCAAGAATCATGACTCCGCCCTTTATCGCATGGACGGTACCGGGATTAATTTGTACAAAATCACCCTTCTTGATACTTACCTCTCTGATGAGGTCTTTAAATCTGTGCTCGTCGATCATCGAGCAAAGTTCTTCTTTCGTCTTTGCGTTGTGTCCGACTACGAGATGCGCATCATCTTCACAGTCAAGAATGTACCAGCACTCCGTCTTTCCAAGAGAACCGTTTTCTTTTTCCATTGCATATTCATCGGACGGATGAACCTGAATCGAAAGATCGTCCTTTGCGTCGATTACCTTTAAAAGGAGCGGGAAACGGTCGGAATCCAAATTCCCGAAAAGCTCAGGATTGTTCTTCCAAAGGTAGGAAAGTGTCTTTCCCTTATACTCGCCCGTTTCGCAGACACAGTCTCCGTTCGGATGAGCGCTTATTGCCCAGCATTCGCCCGTATTGTCTGCGGGAATGTCATAGTTAAATACATCCTTCATCTTATTTCCGCCCCAAATCATGGTCTTGAAGACGGGTTTAAAGAATAAAAGCGGTTTTTCGTTCATAAGGCAGCCTCCGTTTGTCTTGATGACTTCCTCGTAAAAATACGAAGAATCCTTTCTGATGCGACGTCCGTTTGTATAATCCACATATACCATACCGAAACGGTCTCTGTAGCCTAAATTCCATTCAAAGTTATCTGTAAGGGTCCATTCAAAATATCCCCTTATATCGACACCCTCATCGATAGCCTGCTTCATTTTGAGAATGTATCTCTTTAGGAAATCTATCCTCTGAGGATCATGAACATGCCCGTCCGTTGAAACCCAGTCACGCACGCAGGTGCCGTTCTCGGTAACGTAAATCGGGGTCTTGTATCTCTCATACAGGAACTTAAGACCCCAGTAAAAGCACTCGGGCGTCATCGGCCAGTCGTTTCCGGTTAATGCGTAACCGGGATCTCTGTCGCAGTATTCAGGCTTTCCGTCAGTTCCCATCTTAATCGCATAGCCGTTGTAGATATTTTCGCCCATGAAATCCAAGGGTGTTGAAATAAGTTCCATATCCTCCTTCGTGATTTCGGGAAGATAATCTTTATAAGCTTCAAGACCGTCCTCAGGATATTTGCCGAGGAAGACGGGATCTGAAAACCAGGCAACCGTCCAAGTCCAGTTAGACTCGTCAGGATTAATCGAAAACATTACCTGTCTTGCAGCCTCAATATCCTCCTTGCTGTCTGTCAGGGGATAGGGCATTCCGCAGGTAGGCGCAAAGCCAACCTTAATAGGCTGATGTGCGTATTTCCTAAGGGTCCTTGCCGCAAGGCCGTGAGCCTTCAGCATATTGTGAACCTGAAGGAACTGTTCTTTCTTACAAAGTTCAAGTGCCGGTGCGTGTTCTTTATGCAGGAATGAAATCCCCGAAAAGCACTGAGGCTCGTTTAGGGTAATAAAATACTTTACCTTGTCTGAAAAGCTTTCAGCTACCACTTTAGCGTACTCTGAAAACCACTCAACTGACTTTGGATTTACCCAGCCGCCCTGTCTTTGAAGTGCTTCCGGATAGTCCCAATGATACATGGTAATGTAGGGTTCGATTCCGTTATTTAAAAGTTCGTCGATTACATCCCTGTAAAACTTAACGCCCTCTTCATTAACGCGGCCGATTCCGTCGGGAAGAATTCTCGGCCAGGATAAAGAAAACCTGTATGCCTTAATTCCCATCTGCTTCATCAAGGCAATATCTTCTTTGTATCTGTGATAGAAATCGCAGGAAGGTTCGGGCTTACAGTCGTTCCAAATCCTTCCGGGTTCGTTTACGAACAAATCCCAGATGCTTTCCCCTCTTCCGCCTTCATGTAAGGCGCCTTCCGTCTGAAAAGAGCTTGTAGCCACGCCCCATACAAAATCTTTTGAAAATTCATTCATATCATTCACTCACAATAACGGAAACCAGATAGAACGGCACCGCATCCTTAATCTCCTCTTTAGAATGATCCTTTATAATCGTAATCTTTATCTTGTGATGTTTCTTTACACCGTGAATCAAAATCGGCTGCGTATAAAGGCAGTCGCCCCAATCCTCGGAAAACTCTCCGTCAAGTATTGCTTCGCATTCACCGTCAACCGTAACCTTTGCAATGGGTGCGGGTTTAACTATCGATTTGCGATACTGAACCGTTACGTTTGCACAGTCTGCCTCAAATTCGATACTGTCTCCAACCTTCCATGCGGTATACCCGCAGCGAAAAAATTCCGTGACACTCTTTTGCGGAGTCAGGTCCTTCTCAAAGCCTTCAAGCTTGGGATTTGAATTTATGTTTCTTAAACGTTTGGAATGCTCGTAGGTGTTTAAGGTAAGAGGCTTCGGAAGCACATCGCTTACCTTAACGAGCTCATCCTCGCGGCTTACTTTCTTTAACACCTCTTCAAGATAATAAATAATCTGCTCCGACAAAATCCTGTGTCCCTCATCATTGGGATGAAGGTCGTCGGGCGTAACCTCGCGGTTTAATATATTCCCGTTCTTTACCTCCGGGAAAAGCGAATATTTCATGGAAACTTCGGGAAGGTCATAGTATTTCCCGATTATTACGTGCTTGTCCTCCGCGCTTCCCATGTCGTCGTACCTGACATTGTGAACCAGCATAAGGGCATTCTCGGTGCTGTCCGACAAAATGTGTCTTACAAGACCCTCGTAGGTCTCCATAAAATAGTCCGTCGGTTCATCGTTTACACTGAACTCGACAACGGTAAAATCGGGCTTAAATTCAAGAAGGTCTTCGGAAACCCTTGCTGCTCCGAAATCGGACGGTGTTCCGCCGATTCCCGCATTTATAAAGGTAATCTCCGAATCCTTAAAAGTATCCTTAAACCATTTTGCAACCCTGCTTGCGTAGCAGTTTTCCTGAACCGATGCAAGCGAACCCTGGGTGATGGAGCCTCCCAAAAATCCGATTGTAATCGGCTCTCCTTTAAGTGCCTTTACAAAGGTGTTTTGAAGACGTCTTGTATCCCCTTCGTTGATGACGCCCTTCTTATAGTTGATTGTAACCATACTGCCTCCTGTTTACTTTACTGGCACCGCACAACCCTTTCCGATATTCTATCACATCGTTCTGTCTGTTTTAAGTATTTTTAATCTTTTTTAATAAACGAATATCTTCGATTGATTTTTATTTTTCTTTGTTCTATGATGCCTATGAAAAAGAAAGAAAAGGAACACTATCATGACAGAATCGGAAAGATTAAGTGAGACCAAAGTAGACTCAAAGCTCTACTTTGACGGAAACATTCTCCATGTATACAAGGACGACATCCTCCTTCCAAACAAAGAAAAAGCGACCCGCGAGTACATAAAGCACATCGGTGCCGTTTGCGTAATCCCGGTTACCAAAGACGGAAATGTAATCATGGAACGGCAGTTTCGCTATCCCGTAAATTCGGTTATCAGCGAAATTCCCGCGGGAAAGCTTGACTCTAAAGATGAAGACAGACTAAAAGCCGCAAAGCGTGAACTGCGAGAGGAAACCGGTTATACCGCCGACAAGTGGGTTGACTTGGGCGAATATCTCCCCGCCCCGGCCTATTCGGACGAGAGGATTTCCATGTACCTCGCAGCCGACTTACATAAGGGTTCAAACGATCTTGACGAGGACGAATTCTTAGACGTCTGCGAAATTCCTTTGAAAACCCTTGTTGAAGATGTCCTTTCCGGAAAAATCACCGACGGAAAGACCCAGATTGCAATTTTAAAAGCAAACGCATATTTAAAATAAACGTAACTGTTTTTATGAGGCAAAAAGTTATGTCCACCTTTTGTCTCTTTTTTTGTGTTAAGATACTTTCAGATACTAAAAAACAGGTTTTTTTTCGGAGGTATGAAATGTCACGCGGTTCAAAGAAAGCACAAGAAAAACAAAATTTGATTAATAATCTCTACAGGGCAGTTAACAACGAAAGCGTCATTTACTCAGGCAATGTCTTAGCCCTGCTCGGTCTTCTTACGACCTCGACAAATTCACTTTCCGACGTTGCAAGCGACGTTACCTTCCGTTATTTCGTACCCTTAAACAGAGACGGAAGCTTAGACTATAAAGCCATGCGCGAAGATGTTCAAAAGGTAAGCGAATACAAATTCAATCGCCTAATGTTTCCCGCCTATGAAATATGGCTTAAAGAAAACAAGATTCACAGTGACAAATACCTTGCCAATAAAATAGCGGACACTCCGAAGATTTTGTCCGTATCCCGTTCCATCCAGGATGCACAGTATCATTCCCAATTTAATGATGACCAAGACAAGGCTCTTGGCGAAAACGAACTGGTAGCAAAGCTTATGGAGCAAAAATTAAAGGACCTTTGCAAGGATTTCGTTAAGCTCGAGTCCGAAGCTGCTTTCAAAGCTATGACAGCCGCGGAAAAAGAAGCATGGAAAGAAAAGCATGAATCCTATTACAGAGCCTTGCACCATGAAAGCTATCTTGCAGACATACTCTTTGATAACGGATCCGTATCCAATGAGGAAATAGGTACCTGGACCAAACGCTGCGGTAATAACTGGAAAGTCTATTGGATTGAAGACTGGATTTCCCACAAGGATGCCAGAGACGAATTTAAAAGATGGAAAAACGGCGAGCTTGAAGAAGGCGAATGGGACACCATAGAGGCATATTTTAAAGGTGTTGAGAATAAGTCCGACGAAGAATGGGATAAAATTTGGAACAAGGATAAAGAAACCTACCGTAAAAAATATTTTGACGATGTCTGGTCAAAAGATTATATCAAGAAGTTTGAAGAAACCACTCACAGTATCTGGCACGAAGAACCCGAACTTTCCGAGGGCGAAATGCAGGATGAAGTAGCCGCATGGCTTGATATGTGGGATGACGACGACAATGCAATGATCGAATTTTGGTTGGACGATTTCTACAAACCGCTCTACAGAATGGTTTCGTTCTGCGGGCTCGGCGACGCATCAACCGATGACTTTGGTGAAGCATACGAAAAAGAACAGGCACTTTTAAAAAATGCCGAAATTGAAGCAGATAAAGAAAAATTTGCAGGTCTCACTAAAGAACAGATAAAAGAGTTCAAAGACAAGGAATTCACGGAAAAAAACAATGCATACGGCGATCAGGCTTACAAGCTCTTCACGGATAGCGATTTGTCGTTCTTAACCACCAAGCAGTATCTCAAGCTTAAAAAAGCGACCGCCGAGGCTGTTGCGGGCAATATTAATGTAGAAAATACCAAGAGAAACAAAAATGCAAAGAAGAAATCTAAGGTAAAAAAGTGGGTTCCGAACGACAAGGTAAATGATGCTGTCTGCCGCCTCATGCCCACATTGGACGATGTACACGGAAGCCTGGAAAAGTTGTCCCGTGCGGATGTCATCGAGCCGAAGGATTATACCGAGATTATCAGACTCACCGGAAAGCTTCAAAAGATGTGCAAGATGGGAACCTCGGATGAACATACTGAGGAACTTATCAAAGAGCTTATAAACTGCAAAGTAAAGAGTCAGGAATACATGGCCAATCATCCCAAGGGTTTCTTTCTCACCCATTGGAACTCTAACGGCAGATATAACGCCATTAATAAACTTCAGAAGGAAATCGATAAACAGCTTCGTGTCATTATCGAAGCCCAAGATCTTCGCAAGGTAAAAACTGCGGAAGTTAAGGCAAAGGAAGAAGAAGAATTCAAGAAAGCAAGTAAGGCCGCAGGCGCACAGAGAAAGAAAGAAAAGAACCTCGACCCCGAATATGACAAAAAGCAGGACCGGATTCGTAAGGATTTGGCGGAAATAAAGAAGGCAAACGAAAATGCTCACGAAAGAAAGACCGTTTCCGGAACGCTCGCGCCGTCCTCGCCCTCTCCGTCCTCGCTTCGCTCGGCCACCTC
>CAVJJQ010000059.1:0-15519 GCA_963649755.1 bacterium
AAAAAGGCACTACGTGCCAATGATGCGCACTCGCGCGATAGGTATATGTCGCTAATGCGACCGCGCTCGGCGCGAGCGTTCCGTAAACGGAACGCTATTTTTGTTATATTCTGAATTGGAAAAAGACCTTATTGGTTCAAACGATCTATCAAATCTTTCGCAAAATTTTTTACGTCTTCACCAATTATGCAGAAATATTTTCCGTCAGATCTGAGGCTTATATTCCTACAGTCACGGCACATTTGCGGTCCGTTGCAAACAGGACAGGGATAGACTCCATTGTGAGCTCCTTCAGCGGGAATCGTTCCTCTCAATCTGCAATGCCACATTTCGCAGGTGGTGGAGTCAAGATCATCTATTACGCGATACTTTTCGTCAAAATAGTTAGGTTCTGATGTGCAGGAGTCGCCTCCGGAAACCATATCCAATTCGTCGTCGGAAAGCTCTTTGGATGCAGAGGAAATGAAGGTTCCAATATCTTCCTTTGAAGCTTCACAGTCGTATTTCTTTAAGAATTTGTCGACCTCTTCGCTTTTTACCGCGTCATGAAATTCTTTCAAAATGGTTTCGTCGGATTTTGCCATTGCATAAAGTTCTTTAAGTTCCATGATTTTCCTTTCTTTGTACGTAAAGTTTGTTTCTTTCTATGAACAGATAATAGCATTCCTCACGTAACCGAAACGTAACCTACTTTGAAAATTTATATCGCGGTTATCGCATCGTCTCCGGTCTGGCGGATTACTTCACGCAAATCATCAAGTAATTTTTGGAAACGTTTGTAAGTTTCATAAGCTTGGTTAAAGCATCTCAGCGCGCCCTCTCGGTCACCGTCGTCCTTTGCATGCCAGGAATCGCAGGCGTATTTATGCAGTTCATTGTGACATTCAACAGTTTGCTTAAAAGCCTTTGAATTAATAATATGAGAGTCAGTTTGTGCGGCTACCCATTTTCCGAATTTGCATCCCTGAGGATTGTTAAGCTGGGTAAGCTGCAAGGTCTCAAAATCAGCAAGGTTGTTGTAAAGTCGCCAAGTAAAGATCAGATGATCCACCTCGAATACTTTGATCCAGTCAAGTGTTGTGAGCTTGGAATTCTTACGCGCCATATCACTTCTGGTCTTGTCAATATCTCTGGATATTCTGTAAAGGTGAGCACCGGTATCAACACATTCCTGAGAAAGGGTTTCATAGCTGGCGGCTATGGAGTCGATGGAGGTCACAAAGGAGCGAGTCAGGGAAGACTGGGTATTTATCTCATCGTAAATGCCGTCGATTTCTTTGGTGATGGTATGCAGGCTTTCGGTCATTTCGGTCATATCATCCAAGGATTTATGAACACTGGTATTGCCCTCTCCAAGCTGCTTTGTAGTGGCTTCGACGGAATCGGCAAGCCCTGAAATACCGTCCATCAGCTCATCCACATACTTGACTACATCCTCGGCAGAAGCCGTGGTGTTGGCGGAGAGTTCCTTTATCTGATTTGCGACAACGGCAAATCCTCTTCCCGCTTCTCCGGCACGTGCCGCTTCAATGGATGCGTTTAGGGCAAGCAGACCGCTCTTTTGAGCAATCTTTTTTACCATATCGATTATTTCGTGGATCTTTATTGCTTTTTCCTTGAAATCAGCTACCTGCTCATTGATGTTCTCGACCTGTTTGGAAGAATCGTCGATCATTCGAATGCTGTCTTTCATCACGTTCATGCAGGTATTTGCGTTTTGAATTACGTCGTGGGAATTTTTTTGAATGTTCTCGGCAGCGTTTTGGATATTTTGAATAGACTCGCCGAGATTCTGGCTGGAGTCCTTCATATCGTTGATGGCCGTGGTCTGGGAGTTTACCTGCTCAATCATTTCCTTTACGCAGGAGCTGTCCCCAATCCTCGTCATGGAATCGTTGAGTTTCATGACAAAGACGTTATTGTCGGTAATCAGCGTATCTATCTGTGCCTGCTTTTCATTTGCCGCTTGAGCGGAGGCTTTAGCTATTTCCGCTTCAAGATTTTCTTTCTTTTTAAACATGTGTATCCCCCGTATCTTCTTTCGAAGAAATTCAATAATTTATAAATAAAGAATACCACAGAACCGTAGCCGATTCTATAGAAGTCGAGCAAGTTTAAGCAACTTCGGAGGTCTTTTTTATAGGAAGACATGGTACAATAAGGTCAGTCTGTAAGACAAAAAGAAAGGATGGGTAATAACATGAAATTCAGTAATGGATGTTGGTTACAAAAAGAAGGATGCAGTTGCTTTGCGCCTGCTGAGGCATATTTTACGAAGGTTGAAGAAAGAAAGGTCACTGTCTGTGCACCGACTGTACACATAAACGGCAGGGGAGATACTTTGGGAGGCGTCAGTCTGACACTTGAGATTACTTCTCCCGCACCGGAAATTTTACGTGTTCGCACATATCATTATAAGGGGCAGGTCATTGATACGCCTTCATTCGAACTTGAGTTAAATGAAGAGCTTCCGCTTGATGTAAACGAAACTGAAGAAGAAATCAGTATCAAGAGCGGAGATTTGACCCTTGTTATTACAAAGAAAAACTGGTCCATGACCTACTATCGCAAGGGCGAGATGATTACCAAAAGTGCGGGACGCGATTTGGCACTTATGAAGACGGATTTTAAGGGATTTGCATACAACGATACGGATGAAAAAGAAACCTACATGCGTCAGATGCTTTCTTTATCCGTCGGAGAACTTGTCTACGGCACCGGCGAACGTTTTACGCCCTTTGTGAAAAACGGACAGAGTATCGATATGTGGAATGCGGACGGCGGCACGAGCACCGAGCAGTCGTACAAGAACATCCCGTTCTTTATCACCAATAGGGGCTACGGTGTCCTCGTAAATCATACGGAGAAGGTTTCCTTCGAAGTCGCAACCGAGATGGTGACAAGGACCGAATTTTCCGTGCCCGGCGGATATCTGGATTATTTCCTGATTAACGGACCTACCATGAAGGAGGTTCTTGAGCGTTACACCGACCTTACCGGTAAACCGTCTCTTCCGGCACCCTGGACCTTCGGTTTGTGGCTTTCCACTTCTTTCACCACGAGTTACGACGAAGCAACGGTTATGAGCTTTATTGACGGAATGCTTAACCGCGGAATTCCGCTTAGGACCTTCCATTTTGACAGCTTTTGGATGAAGGAATTCCATTGGTGCAACCTTTCCTGGGACAATCGCGTATTCCCGGATCCTGCGGGAATGCTTAGCAGGATTAAAGCCAAGGGTTTGAATATCTGTGTCTGGATCAACAGCTATATCGCTCAGGAGTCCGAACTGTTTGATGAAGGCATGGAAAAAGGATATTTCATTAAGAGGACTAACGGACAAGTTTGGCAGTGGGATATGTGGCAGCCCGGTATGGCAATCGTGGACTTTACAAATCCCGAGGCTTACAAGTGGTTTCAGGATAAGCTTGAAGTTCTTTTGGATATGGGCGTTGACTGCTTTAAGACAGACTTCGGCGAGAGAATTCCTTCCGAAGGAGTTGTTTTTTATGACGGTTCCGATCCGGTGAAGATGCACAACTACTACACTTACCTTTACAACAAGTGTGTTTATGAACTTTTGGAGCGAAAGAGAGGCAAAGGTCAGGCAGTTTTATTTGCGCGTTCCGCAACAGTCGGCGGACAGAAGTTCCCCGTACATTGGGGTGGTGACTGCTGGTCCGATTATGAATCCATGGAAGAGAGCCTTCGCGGCGGCCTTTCCTTACTGATGAGCGGCTTCGGTTACTGGGCTCATGATATCGGCGGATTTGAGAATACCTCTACCGCAGACGTTTACAAGAGGTGGGTGGCATTCGGGCTTCTTTCTTCACATTCAAGGCTCCACGGAAGCTCTTCTTACCGCGTACCGTGGATTTATGACGATGAGGCCGTGGATGTGGTTCGTTTCTTTACAAGGTTCAAGGCAAGTTTAATGCCTTACATTTACAAGACGGCAATCGAAACTTCTGTTACCGGGGTACCGACCATGAGGAGTATGGTTTTGGAATTTACCGAGGATAAGACCTGCCACTATCTGGACAAGCAGTATATGCTCGGTGACAACCTTTTGGTAGCACCGATTTTTAACGATCAAAGCATTGCCGAATATTACCTGCCCAAGGGAACCTGGACGAATTTCTTTACCGGAGAGGAAAAAGAAGGGTGCGGCTGGATTACGGAGAAACACGGCTATTTAAGCATTCCGCTTATGGTAAGGGAAAATTCAATCGTGGCAATGGGCGCACATGATGACATGCCGGATTACGACTACGGCGACGGTGCCGAATTGAGACTTTATGCGCTTAAGGACGGAAAGACCGCCGAAACAACCGTTTACGGCATGGATAAGCAGAAAGAAATTTCCATGACTGCGGAAAGACGCGGAAATCAGATTGATATCACCGTTAAGAGCGACAAAAATTACTCAATTCGTCTTGTAAACATAGTCGATGCGTCGGCGTCTGTCGGCGAAGTAAAGAAAGACGGAAAGGATACCGTAATCAGTTTGACAGGAGATGCGGAGATTACCGTTACTTTAAAGTAAACCGAGAACCGGCGGTATCGGTTGGGATAACGGAGATTTAAGATTTCTTTATACTGCCGTAATGTCGGAAAGGATAGGATTATGGTTGTTAATTTTGAGTTTTTGGATGAAGAACCGATTGAGAATCTGATTACCTGCATGAATTTCAAGATAGACAGGGTAGTTTTCTTTGGCTATCACAAAACCATCGAGGAGCAGAAGGAACGGACCGAGAAATTTCTCAAAAAATACTGTGGAGTGCAGACTGTGGTATTTCATGCGTTGTCTCAGCATGATTTACAGTCAACACTGAATACCATGCGCAAGGAAGTGCAGTATGAGCGCAGTCAGAAGAATCAGCTATATTTTGATATTACCGGCGGTGAGGACCTGATTTTGGTGGCATTCGGAATGCTGTCAAAAGAGCTTGAAATGCCGATGCATATGTACGATGTCCCAAACGATAAGCTTATAGAGCTTGATAAAGGAGCCGATGATGATCTCAGCAAGAATGCCGGAGTCAGAAAGGTTCCGATGTCCTTGGATCTGCTTGTTGAGATGCGCGGAGGTAGGATTAACAACAATCTCCACAAAGAGATTAAAGATGCAAACGATCCTGAGTTTATGGATGATGCGGAGAAGATATATCAAGTTGCCGGGAGGAATTGGGATTGTTGGAATCCTTTTTCGGATTTTCTTCGGAATAAAATGGCTCCGGAAGATTCAACGTCACTGCAGGTTAGCTTAAACGCTCCTATGGTGCTCAATGCACTCGCAAAATCCAAAACAAAGTTAAATGATGTCTGCAAGCTAAATGAGATTATTGACGGTCTGGCAGCCGAAGGGATTCTCCTTGACGTAAATCATTCAGACAGTTTTTACGGATTCCGTTTTAAAAATCAAGCGGTTAAAGAGTGCCTATGGGAAGGCGGAAGCGTTATGGAACTTCATATCTACAGAGAAGAGGTAGGACACAGCAGTGACTGCAGGGTTGGAGTTCACCTTGATTGGGATGGGATTATCCATGATGGGCCCGGGATAGATGTACTGAACGAGATAGATGTTCTTTCACTTAACGGTAATATTCCGACATTTATTTCGTGCAAGTCCGGAAAGATGGATGCGAATGTGTCGTTACATGCATTATATGAGTTAGAGACCGTAGCCGAAAGATTCGGCGGTAAGTATGCGAGAAAAGTTTTGGTCTCGGCCAAAAATCTGGAGCCCGTCTATTTTAAAAGGGCAGCAGAGATGGGGATAGAAGTAAAGGTATTAAGTTAAAGGGAATAGTTTTCTTTGTTTGCTGGGCATTAAGGACAAAGTGCAAATAATGCACACGCCGCGAGTATCAAAGTGCAAAACTTGCACTTGGACAATTGAAGAGAGTGCAAAGGGATGCACCACGGAAAGAACTTAATCTTGGACTACCGATATTTAAGGAAAATTTAAGGAGGAACACTATGAACGAAACACTCAAAGTATTGGAAACAAGAAGGAGCTGCCGCAAATTTAAACCGGACATGATTACGGAAGATGAATTGCAGGCGGTTATCAAGGCCGGAACTTATGCTGCGACTGGGATGGGAAAGCAGAGCCCTATCATTATTGCTGTTACCAATCCGGAAAAAGTAAAAGAATTTTCAAAAGCAAACGCATCCATTATGGGAGCCGATATCGATCCTTTTTACGGAGCTCCGGTTATTTTGGTTGTTCTTGCGAATAAAGCTATTCCGACATACAAGTACGACGGTTCTTTGGTAATGGGGAATCTTTTGAATGCAGCAGAAAGCCTGGGTTTAGGAAGCATTTGGATTCATCGTGCCAAAGAAGAGTTTGAATCTGATTTTGGCAAAAATCTTTTGAAGGAACTTAAAATTGAAGGAGACTATGAAGGTATAGGTCATTGTGCTTTGGGATACAGAGCCGAACCGGCCAAAGAAGCGGCTCCAAGGAAAGAGGATTACGTATATTTTGTCAGGTAAATGAGACCATTTTCGAGCCCGGTTCGGTAAGCATTATGGGGCTTATGAATGATAATGAAAACGGGAGGAAGCTATGGCATATAAATTTTGGGGCTGGGAGCATGCAGATGCCAGGGCAGTTACCGAGGAATATAAAGGGATAAAGAACCCGATTGATTTATACGATGCATTTTCAAATATCTGGTGTGCGGACACTTGTGCTCCCAGGATGAGGGCTGACTGGACAAAGGCAAATATGACACTTGGTCAGTGTTCTGTCACAGCATTTCTTGCACAGGATATCTTCGGTGGGAAGGTATATGGAATACTAAGACCCGGCGGGAATTATCATTGCTATAACGTGGTAGGTGACTGCAAATTTGATCTGACAAGCGAGCAATTCGGTGACGAAGTCCTGAATTATGAAGACAACACGGAGCAATTCAGAGAGGTTCATTTTGCAAAAGAAGAGAAGCGGCTTCGCTATGAGTACTTAAAGAGTGAACTGAAAAAATACTGTTTAAATCAGCAGACAGCATGGCCGGACGGAAGAATAAGGTGTCGTTGGGCAAATCCGAAAAACGAGCGGTATGTCCGTTATCATGACGAAGAATGGGGCGTACCCGTTCACGATGACGGAAAACTCTTTGAGATGCTGATTTTGGAATGCTTTCAGGCCGGTCTTTCGTGGGAGTGCGTGCTGAATAAGCGGGATGCATTTCGAGAGGCGTTCGACGGCTTTAATTTGAAAAAGGTCTGTGCTTATGATGCGGACAAACTTGACAAGTTGATAGCTAATCCCGGTATTATCCGTAACCGTCTGAAAATACAGGCTTCAGTCACCAACGCCCAAATATTTCGCGATATACAGCTGGAATACGGTAGTTTCTCCGACTATTTGTGGCACTTTACAGACGGCAAAACTGTTTACGAAAACTCGCAGACAAGTTCACCGTTGTCTGATGAGATATCAAAGGATCTGAAAAAGCGTGGCATGAAATTCGTGGGTACAACTGTTATTTATGCCTATCTGCAAGCGGTCGGTGTCATCAACTCACATGAAGACGGATGTTTTCTGGCAAGTAAGAATTTAAGAATAGATAGCAATTTTAAAAGAGGTGACGAAGATGCAACTGGAAAATGAAAAACTTTGTATTGAAATTTCAGAACATGGGGCGGAGCTGACACGGATTTTTAATAAAGAAACCGGGGATGAGATTCTTTGGGAAGCAGACCCCAAATTTTGGAAACGACATGCTCCTGTGTTGTTTCCAAATGTGGGAAAGACATATCACAATACTGTTTTGATAAACGGGATTCAATATCCGACCTGTCAGCACGGTTTTGCAAGAGACAGTGAATTTGAATTAATTTCCGCGACTAAGACAAGTGCGCAGTTTCTTTTGAAATCTTCCGAAGAGACAAAGAAGCGCTATCCGTTTGATTTTGAGTTAAGAATAGGTTACGAGCTTGACGCAGCCGGTATCAGGGTAAAATGGGCGGTATACAATCCATCATCTGAACCCATTTATTTTACAATCGGCGGACATCCGGCTTTCCGATTTGCCAAGGGTGAGCGGAAAGAAGATTATATCTTGCGTTTTCCCGGGAAAAAGACTTTGCATTATTGCCTGATTGATCCGGCTGAGGAAACGGTGAATCCAAAGCAACAGTATGAGCTGCAACTGGATCATGAATGTTGCGCTGTGACGGAGCAAATGTTTGAACGCGATGCGATGATTTTTGATGACGGACAAATAGAAGAAGTGCAGCTTTGCAAAAAGAACGGGACACCTTATGTCGGCATACGTTGTGAAGGCTTTCCCAATTTCGGTATCTGGTCTGTTAAGGATGCTCCGTTTGTGTGCTTGGAACCTTGGATGGGACGATGTGATGATATCGGATTTGCAAGGGAATTATGCGAAAAGCCGAATGTGAATAAAGTTGCTCCCGGCGAAACTTTCCGGAAGGAATATACGATTTTGCTGTAATCGCATTCTGATATACGGCTGTTGTTTATCTATTATCAGCAATTGAATAAAGAATGGTTACGTAGCCTGTGGGCATTGGAAAAATTTTGATGCCTGCAGGCTCATTTTATGCCAATCAACCTATTGACATAGTAGGTAAATAGTGATATTCTCTACCTACCTACTAAAGAAGTAGGTAAACAAAATGACAAGGAGCGAAAAATCATGGCAAACATTTATAAAGGAACATTGGGATTAATCGGCAACACACCTCTTGTGGAGGTTGTCAATATTGAAAAGGAACTGGGACTTGAGGCGACGATTCTCGTAAAATTGGAATATTTTAATCCGGCCGGCAGCGTGAAGGATCGGATTGCAAAGGCAATGATTGAAGATGCAGAAAGAAAAGGTCTTCTGAAAGAGGGTTCCGTAATTATCGAGCCGACCAGCGGCAATACCGGTATCGGGCTTGCTTCCATTGCGGCAGCGAAGGGCTATCGTATCATTCTGACCATGCCGGAAACCATGAGCGTGGAAAGAAGGAATATACTGAAGGCTTATGGCGCCGAGCTGGTGCTTACGGAAGGTGCTAAGGGAATGAAGGGAGCAATTGCCAAAGCAGAAGAGCTCGCAGCGGAAATTCCCGGAAGCTTCGTTCCGGGACAGTTTGAAAACCCGGCAAATCCGGCCGTCCATAAGGCTACTACAGGCCCCGAAATCTGGAGGGATACAGACGGTAAGGTAGACATATTCATAGCGGGTGTAGGTACAGGCGGTACGGTAACCGGAACCGGCGAGTATCTGAAAGAGCAGAATCCCGCTGTCAAAGTGGTTGCACTGGAACCGGAAGATTCACCCGTCCTTTCCGAAGGCAGATCCGGCTCTCACAAGATTCAGGGAATCGGAGCGGGTTTTGTACCAAAGACTTTGAATACAAAGGTTTATGATGAGGTCTTCAGGGCTTCCAATCAGGATGCGTTTGATACGGCAAAATTACTTGCAAGAAAAGAAGGCATCTCTGTCGGAATATCCTCCGGTGCAGCTCTTTACGGAGCGATTCAGTTAGCGAAACGCCCGGAAAACAAAGGGAAAGTAATCGTTGCTTTACTGCCTGACAGCGGAGACCGATATTATTCTACCCCATTGTTTACTTAAATAGGAGGTGCCTTGCATGTTTATTTATGCAGACAATGCAGCTACAACAGCAGTAAGCCAAACGGCTGTCAATGCGATGCTTCCGTATTTTGACAGGGTATACGGAAATCCGTCCAGCCTTTATTCGGTGGGGCAGCAGGCGAAAACCGCCTTGGAGGATGCCAGAAATAGAATTGCCGAAGTGCTTGGCTGTTCTTATAAGGAAATATATTTTACATCCGGAGGAAGCGAGGCTGACAATCAGGCCATCATTTCAGCTGCAAGGATCGGAGAACGCAAAGGAAATAAACACATAATTTCGACTGCCTTTGAGCATCATGCAGTGCTTCATACATTAAAAAAACTGGAAAAAGAAGGTTTTGAAGTAACCCTTTTGGATGTGCATGAAAACGGACTGGTGACGCCTGAGCAGGTAGCAGATGCAATTCGCGAGGATACATGTCTTGTGTCTGTTATGTATGCCAACAATGAAATCGGCACTATTCAGCCGATTGCCGAGATTGGCGCTGTTTGTAAGGAGAAAGGTGTTCTTTTTCATACTGATGCGGTTCAGGCAGCCGGACATCTTCATATTAACGTTAAAGAACAGAATATTGATATGCTCTCGTTGTCTGCGCACAAGTTTCACGGGCCCAAAGGCGCAGGGGTTCTGTATGCCCGTCAGGGAATCATGCTTACGAATATTATTGAAGGCGGCGCGCAGGAGCGTGGGAAGCGTGCGGGAACCGAAAATGTCCCTGCCATTATGGGTATGGCAGCAGCGTTGGAAGAAGCCGATGCGCATATTGATGAAACATGCAGCAAACTGTCGACACTTCGCGATCGTTTGATTAACGGTCTTTCAAAAATTCCCTATGCGGAGTTAAACGGTGATGCAAAGCGCAGGCTTCCTTCAAATGTAAACTTTTGCTTTGAGGGAATTGAAGGTGAATCTCTTCTTTTGCTGCTGGATGATAAGGGAATCTGTGCATCCTCGGGTTCTGCGTGTACATCCGGAGCGCTTGATCCCAGCCATGTGCTGCTTGCAATCGGAAGGCCGCATGAGGTAGCTCATGGATCACTCAGACTCTCTCTCGGTGAGGATGCAACAGAGGAACAGGTGGATTACATCATCAAATCCGTGACGGATGTTGTTGATTATCTCAGGAATATGTCGCCCTTCTGGCGTGATTTGACAACAGGAAAAAGAACTCACGTTTTTAAGGAGTTTACGAAAGGAGAAATCTGATATGGCATTATACAGTGATAAAGTAATGGATCATTTTCGCAATCCGAGAAATGTGGGTATCATAGAAGATGCCGATGGAGTCGGCGAAGTGGGAAATCCCGTTTGCGGTGATATTATGAAGATTTATCTGAAAATCAGTGAGGATCAGAGGGTTGAAGATGTTAAATTTGAGACTTTCGGCTGCGGAAGTGCGATTGCCTCGAGCTCCATGGCAACCGAACTGATTAAAGGGAAACCTTTGTCAGAAGCATTGAAGCTGACCAACAAGGCAGTTACGGAAGCACTTGACGGACTTCCTCCTCATAAACTGCATTGTTCGGTTTTGGCAGAGGAGGCAATCAAGACCGCAGTGAAGGATTACTATGATAAAAACGGTATTGCCTATAATCCGTCCGAATTCCCGCAGGGAGAGGATTGTGCTCATTGTGCGGTAAAATGAGGAAGTTTTTAATCGAAATCCTATTGAAATAGTAGGCAGGTAGGCATAGACTAAAGGTATCATCAACAGGAGTTATGAATATGATTTCGACAAGAGGAAGATATGCTTTAAGGGTTATGGTTGACCTGGCTCAAAATGCAAAAGAAAACTTTATTCCTATGAAAGACGTTGCTGCAAGACAGGGTATTTCCTTAAAATATCTTGAACAGATTCTGCCGGTTCTGACTAAGAACGGATTGGTGACGGCTGTTCATGGAAAAGGCGGCGGGTATAAGCTTGCAAAGGACCCTGCCGATGTCAGGGTTGGAGATATTTTGCGGCTTACTGAGAAGGATCTGGCTCCCGTAGCATGTCTTGCCGAAGGGGCTTCAAAGTGTGACAGGGCAAATATCTGTCAGACGTTGGATTTTTGGAAAGGAATGAATGAGGTGGTTAATTCTTATCTCGACAGCAAGACAATAGCTGATTTGGAAGGCATGTGATCTCTTAACGAAATCAAGCGGTAGCGCAGATTGAGTTTAGAGACACAGCCGTTCGACCGAAGCAACGCGAGGTCGAACTTCCTTTTACATGTATCAAAGACCTGCGGAAAAGCCCACAGGTCTTTTCTTTTTCGTTTATGAAGCAAAATTTCACTGGTGTCATTTTTCAATATGGCTGTATAATATTAATGATATTAAGTGTCTTGCTTGAAGACGATTGCTTGAAAGGGAAACTATGAAAAATGACCCCAAACTGTTAGTAGAGATACTGGATAATTCACCTCAAACCGTTCATGTAACCGATGAGGACAATCTGAAAGTCATGTATGCCAATAAGGCTGCTATTGGTTACAGTAAAAAGAATGGCGTAACAGATGAAGACGTTCATTGTTATGAGTTCTTTCTCGGGCTCAAGGAGCAGTGTCCGTTCTGCCCGCTACGAACAATTGGGAATCAAGAGGAATGCGAGACCGAGATAGATAACGGCAGGGAGATTTATACTCTTAAGTTAAAGCGCATCAAGTGGAGGGATACAAACGCATTCATCGAATATGCCCGGGATATTACCGAGATTCGAAAGATGCAGATTAACTATGAAAAGCAGGTAACGACGCTTCTTTCTTCATTCCCGGATGCCGCAGGTATATTTCATATGGATATCACCGACGATTGTGTACTGTCCGTGAATGGGTCATCGGATTCGGTGAAAAAAGACCTTCACTTTGACTCGGTAGATGATATGGTCAGATGGACGGCTGCATTTATTCCAAATAAGGAAGAAGGGGAGGAATTCTTTGAATACTGCAACCGTGATGCAATGCTTCGTGCACATGAAGCAGGGGAAGCTGAGTTGGTCAGAGAGGCGATGTCATACTTTGACGACGGAAGTATACGCCCTGCCAGGATCACGAGTCGACTGATAGTCAATCCCAACAACGACCACTTGGAGTGTGTCATGTTCGGAATGGATATCTCCAAGGAGTGTGCCGAGCGTGAGAAGCACACGGTAATGATGGAGGAGCAGCTTCTGATCTTCAGCGCTATGGCGCGTAACTTTAAAAATGTATATTTGGTGGATCTGAACAAAGGTCTTGCGAGGGTACTCAAGCTTGAGGATGAGTACAATGACAATAGGTTGGACAAGGTCATGGACAGAGAGTTTCCGTATGAGCAGTTCCTTAACGCGTGGATAGACCATGCGGTACATCCGGATGACAGGGAAATGCTTAAAGTTGCGCTAAGTACAGAGCATCTCAGAGAAGTTTTTGCTGTTCAGAATGAATATATAAATAACTATCGTATGCTTGTTGACGGTAAGATTATCAATTACCAGTTTAACATCTTTGAGCCACGCGGCAATGGTTATGTCATTGCGGGGTTTCAGAACATCGAAAATATCATACAGGAGCACCTTGAGGAGGAGAGAAAGCGTCATGAGATTGAGATGGTTTATCAGAAACAACTCATGGAGGCAAAGCTCGAGGCAGAACGGGCTAACGACGCGAAGACAGAGTTCCTGCAGCATATGAGCCATGATATCCGGACTCCCATTAATGGTATCCGGGGAATGATTGAGATAGCCGAGCATTACCCCGATGATCTAAGCAGGCAGACGGAATGCAGGGAGAAGGTCAAGGAAGCTTCCGGAGTACTGCTTGAGCTGATCAATGAAGTCCTTGATATGAGTAAGCTTGAGTCAGGTGAGATTATCTTTGAATATGAACCATTTGACATAATAAAGCTGTCCGTGGAGGTCTATGATATCATCGCAAGGCTGGCATCGGAACGCGGCATAAAGATTATACAGAAAGACTGTAGTGTACCCCACAGATACCTCATGGGAAGTCCTATCCATTACAAACGTGTGCTGATGAACATCTTAAGCAATGCAGTCAAGTACAATAAGGATAAGGGTAAGATATATGTTACCTGTCGGGAGATATCTTCAGACGATGACAAGGTGACTGTGGAGTTTATTTGCCAGGATACGGGCATTGGCATGAGTGAGGACTTTAAAAAGCACCTGTTTGAGCCTTTTGCCCAGGAATCCGCCGATTCGCGTACCAATTACAAGGGTACGGGGTTGGGAATGCCTATTGTAAAGAATATCGTGGACAAGATGGGAGGAACCATCACTTTTGAAAGCGTGAAGGGCGAGGGTACGACCTTCAGGGTTGTTACCACCTTCGATATAGATAAGCGTGACAATGGTCAGGGAGTCGTTGCAAGGACAGAAAGTCACGCGTCCATTAAGGGTGCAAGGATCATACTGGTAGAAGATAATGAGATGAACATGGAGATTGCAAGATTCCTGCTGGAAGAAGAAGGTGCTCTGGTAACAGAGGCAAGGGATGGGCAGGAGGCTGTGGATGTGTTTACGGCATCGGAGCCCGGTTCAGTGGATGCGATACTCATGGATATCATGATGCCTGTGATGGATGGATATGAAGCGACTCGTGCTATCAGGATGATGGATAGGAGCGATGCGAAGTCGATACCGATTATAGCCATGACGGCCAATGCCTTCATGGAGGATAAGATTGCCGCAAAGAAGGCCGGAATGGACGAGCATATCGCCAAGCCTTTGGATTCGGGAATGTTAGTGAAGACGCTCGCGGAATTGATAGGGAAGTATCGAAACTGAGGGAGAGATACAACCGGTGGAGGTATAGGTACTTAAAATTTTATAGCGGAAGAATTTTGGAGCAAAGTTCGGTAAAACTATACGTGATGATGGATGTTTTAAGAGATTCGTTAAGGTGAACGGAAAAACGGAGGAGGAATTTTCATGCGCAAGGTATTATATATCCTGCTTGGAGCCATAGGCGTAATCGTTTTGTTTTACATTCTTGTATTGGTAACAGCTTGGCTGTAGAGAGGGGCAGTCTATGAAATATCTAAAAGCTCTTGGCGGTGTATGTGCAACCGTAATTGTTTTGGCATTTGTGTTTGGGGCAGGTTACATAACTGCAAAATTCAAACTCTTAGAAGCCGAAAAAGTGGTTGAATCAGATGACGGAAAAGACTTTGACTTGCAACTTCCGGGGATAACGGAAAAACGTATGGTAACAGTTGAAGAGGTCGAGGAAAAGCTAACGGAAATCAGTGAATTATCCACATATTCCGGCGAATATACAATTACTTGCGGCAAGGATGAAACAAAATATTTATTCGAGAATATTGGGATACCGTTGACCACCAACTCGATTGAAATAACCTGCACCGGGATAGTTAAGGTCGGTTATGAAATGTCGGAGATTAATGTTGCGGTTGACGACGATAAGATTTATATCGCTTTGCCGGAAGCCAAGCTACTCGATAATTATGTGATTTGGGATTCTGTTGAATGTATCGAGGAAAACAATATTTTAAACCCGATAGAATTCTCTCAGTATCAGGAGCTTATTGACCAAATCGAGGAGAAAGGTCTGACAGAGGTCACAGAACAGGGAATATACAATAAGGCTGAGAAAAATGTAAAGACCATAATAAATGGTTTTTTATCCTGCTTTGAGGATTATGAGATAGTATACATGTAAGCGAACAAAACAAACGACGAAAACATTAAAAACAATCTGGATTCAAAGGAGACAACGGGCATGGAAAGAGTAGAAAAGTTCTTAAAGGAAGCGGGTACGTATTATTTGGCAACCGTAGAAGGTGACCAACCGAGAGTAAGACCTTTTGGTACGATACACATTTTTGAAAATAAGCTTTATATTCAGACCGGCAAGGTAAAGGAAGTTTCAAAACAGCTTC
>CAVJJQ010000060.1:0-12949 GCA_963649755.1 bacterium
CTTGGCTCTCCCTCTGGGAGAGCTGTCACCGCAGGTGACTGAGAGGGCTTGGCTCGGCCACATTTTCCATCTGGAGAGCCAAGCAATTTCCTATATAGCAAAAAGAGCGGTCATCCCGCTCTTTTTTACTGTATTAAAGATAAAAACGAGACATAATCAAAGAATTATACATCGTCTACATCTACATATCTCTGTGGGCAATAGCATATAAGAATTCCACCCTCATCCTTGGAATACGCACACTGATGGCAAACACCCTCCTCGCCAATCACTATACAATCTCCATCAATTTCGCGTGTAAAATGATAGCAAGAGTTAAGTGCGGAAACAACCGGCCAGCCATTACTATAAGTTGTGGTACAGCCACCGCCGGATACCATGTCAAGATCATCGTCCGCAAGTTCTTTATTCTTCTTTGATGAGATAAATGCGTCCAATTCAGACTGTGTTGCATCACAATCGTGTGCTTTCAGGAAATCAATGATTTTCTTGTCTCCCGTTGCCTTCTTGTATTCCTTTTTAAGCTCGGCATTTGCCGAAATTTCTTCATATAACTGTTCAAGTGTCTTCATCTGTAACTCTCCGAGGATTTTTCTTTATTCGTTTATTAAAGCATCATTCCCGCCGAAAGAATAACTACCAAAAAACCTCCGACCGTGAGCATTCCCAAAATCGTGCTCTTCAAACTGTTTGACTCCTTAAACATAGGTAACCCTCCCTTTCTTAAGGTAACTTAAGTTTAAAGTCAAGAGGTTAAAGGGTCGTTAAAAGAAAATTATACAAAAATTAAAAGCTCCGGCTTTATAGCCGGAGCCTGAAATCATTCTTTTTCACATTCACCGTCTCTTGTTTCAACCGATGAAACAGAGGCCACAACCGCAACTGCCGCGATAACCGCAACCAGTGCGAAAAGTCCGAAAATCGAAATTGCAACTACAACACCTATATCCATTACACACCTCCGAATCAACCAAATAATACTACATTCAAAAGCTATTTTCAACCGTCGACGGCAATCCAAATAACCGGACGAATACCGTCCTTTACGCTTCCGACATCATGACCGACCGTTCTGATGATGCCCGTCGCACCGACATCCATAGCCTCGGTAAGCTTGCCGCCGTTACTGCGAAGCCACCAGTTTCCGGCGCCTATTGCTTTCTCACTGATGCCGTCCTCCTCATATCCGAAGAGTTTGAAATCTTCTTCATCAATATAGTAGACACCGTTAGCCTTCGCGTATTCGGTTACCTCAGCCGATCTTTCCTCGCAGGGCTCATCCGTATTCTTGAAATACTTCTTCGCCTCATCGTAGCTTAAGAGGAATACCTTGTCAGTAACTTCAGCCACATTTGCCGAAATGTCTGCCGCTGTCGTGACATAATCACAGATAATACTCTTCTGTGTATCACTGAAAGCACCGTTATAAAAGGTATCGTTTAAATAACTTCTTACGTAGGAAGCATCCCAGGTAACACCTTCGTATGAAGAATTAAACGGAACCATATCCAATACACATTCCGAAATAAGGAGCATATGCCCGTTTTCTTCGGAAAGTACCTTCCAAACAATCGTCTCCGATCCGTTATCAAGGTTCCCATCCTGCTCATATACACCGCCGGTTACCGTAGTCCTGTCACCCGAAATGATAAAGTCAGCGACCAGGGTTTCTTCCGGTTCGGGCTCCGGTACTGTCTCTTCCGGTTCTGCCGATGTTTCCGTTTCTTTTTCCTCTGTGCTTTCCGTAATCTCGGTTTCCGATACCGATACAACGGTGTTCGTCTTAACATCCTCGCTGCCGCACGCTGAAAGCACGACCAAAGTACTTAACCCAATTACCAAAAATCTCTTTTTCAATTTCTTTCCTTCTTTATCTGATATCGTCCATCTGAGCTGTGTAAAGTTTATAATAAAGTCCTTTACGCGCAATTAACTCATCATGGTTTCCGCACTCGGCAATTCCGCCGTCATCAATGTACATTATTTTATCACAATTTCTGATAGTTGAAAGTCTGTGTGCGATTATAAATGAAGTACGTCCCTTAAGCATCGCATTCAGACCCTGCTGAAGTGCTTTCTCGGTCTGAACGTCGATACTTGAGGTAGCTTCGTCAAGCACCAGTATCGCAGGATCCGAAAGAAGGGTTCTTGCAAATGAAATCAGCTGTTTCTGACCTTGACTAAGAAGCGAACCTCTTTCTTTAACCTCTGTCTTGTAACCGTCCGTAAACTTCTCTATAAAGGCAGACGCACAAACCGTATCGCTTGCTTTCTTTATCTCTTCAAGAGTGGCATCGAGCTTTCCGTAACGGATATTGTCCTCGATGGTACCCGAGAAAATGAACGAGTCCTGGAGCATTATACCCATCTGCGAACGAAGGCTCTTAAGAGTAACCTTCGAAATATCGACTCCGTCAATAAGGACACGGCCCGAATCAACATTGTAAAATCTCGAAACCAGATTTACAATCGTACTCTTTCCGGCGCCTGTCGGACCTACCAGAGCCACGCTTTCTCCGGGCTTTACGCTAAAGGAAACATCATGTAATATTTCCTTCCCGGGTTCATAGCTAAAGTGAACATTTTCAAATGTAACGGCACCCTTAATGGGAGGCATTTCGGTTGCGTCCTCGCAGTCGTCAACCGTTACTTTTTCATCCATGGTTTCAAATATACGTTCAAGATATGCCATGTTGTTGATGAAATTGTTGAAAATATTGCCAAGGTTCATAATAGGCTGCCAGAATCTGCTGGCATAACCCGAAATTGCAACAATCGTACCTACCGACTTATCAAAGCCGATGAAGATAATGATTCCGAATAAATAAATCGCAGCTCTTACAAATACCGAAATCGTATCGATGCCGGGCCACACAAGGTTGCTCCATCTGACCGCCTGAAACCAGGTAGTACGGCAGTCGTTTGAAAGGCCGGCAAAAATCTCGGCGTTCTCGTCTTCTCTTGCAAATATCTGTGTGATTCTTGCACCGACGATATTTTCCTGAAGATAAGCGTTAAGATTTGAATTCTTATTTGAAACAGCTCTCCATGCACGCCGTTGCTTCCCCTTTATCCAGAACATGAACACGGCAAGTATCGGCACGCCGCACATTACCACGAGGGAAAGCTGTACGTCAACCATAAACATGAATACTACGATAAAGATAAGGTTGATAATCTCAAGTATTACGTTTATGAGTCCGTTTGAAAGCATATCCGAAACGGAGTTTACATAGTTTACAACCCTTATGAGGATTTTTCCGTGCGGTCTGTCATCATAGTACTGGAAGGACAGCTTCTGCAAATGTGCGAATAAATCCTTTCTGATGTCGTAAATGATGTCCTGGCTTACATTCACCATTATTCTTGATCGGATTGTAGAAAAAACAACACTCACAACATAAACGCCGACAAGCAGGGCAACGAGTATGAGCAAATACCTTACGTTTTTGTCGGGGATTGCGTCATCCAGAGCCTTCTGTGTAATAATCGGGGCAAGCAAACCTGCGGCTCCGCCGATTGCGCTTATGGCAATTGCAAAAAGCATCTTCTTTAAATATTTCTTTATGTACTTTGAAGCAAGTAACAGATGCTTTATATTAAATTCTTCTTCGAGGGTCTCATCAACCTTATAGGTATTCTTCGATGCCATTACATTTCACCCCCTGTCTGAAGCTTTACAAGTTCGTAATAGTAGCCTTTTTTCTTTATCAATTCTTCGTGGGAACCGCATTCCGAAATACGTCCGTCCTGAAGTACCAAGATCTTGTCCGCCGTCTTGGTGGTTGAAATACGCTGCGCGATGATGATTTTCGTGCAGGTAAAGTCAAGTTCCTTCAGTGCTTCCTGAATATGTTTCTCCGTCTCCATATCAACAGCCGAGGTCGTATCGTCAAGTATCAGAATTGAGGGTTCAATTGCCAGGGCTCTTGCCAGAGAAATTCTTTGTTTCTGACCGCCTGAAAGTCCCACGCCTCTTTCACCTACGATGGTATCGTAACCTTCCGGCATCTTTGCGATGAACTCCGAAGCCTGTGAATATCTTGCAAACTTAACAACCTGATCCTGAGTCAAGTGGCTCACGCCGTATGCGATATTTCCCTCAATGGTATCCGAATAAAGCAGCACATCCTGAGTGGCAAGTCCGATATTCTTTCGAAGCTCGTGCAGCTTGTAATCGGAAACGTTTACTCCGTCAATCAAGACTTCACCTTCCGTAGGCTCGTAAAATCTCGGAATCATATTTATAAGGGAAGTCTTGCCGCAGCCGGTCTCACCCATAATGGCAACGGTTTCTCCGGGCTCTGCCGTAAACGAAATATCCTTAAGTACCGGAAGATTTCCGTCCGCATACCGGAACGAAACATGCTTAAACTCAATGCGTCCCTTGAAGGGTTCGGGATGAGAAACTGCATTTTCTTTATCCACGATTTCGGGCTCGGAAAAATAAATTTCCATGACTTTCGTGGAAGCCGCATCGAAACGCTGGAACTCGTTCATGATGTTACCCATGTTGCGCATGGGGTTTGCAATCGCCCAGATAAGGCCCGAGAAAGCAACGTACTCACCCATCGTAAGCTCACCGTTTATGAGGAAAATACCTCCTAACAGCACGAGCACCACGCTTAGAAGGTTTGCAAACGATTCAACGTAAGGATAGTACTTAATCCAAACCATCTGCGTCTTCTTGTTGGTGTCGCGATAGTCGGCGTTTGACATGTCGAACTTCGCTATCTCATAATCTTCTCTCGCGAACGCCTTTACGACACGATTACCGGAAATATTTTCCTGTGCATAGGTGTTCATGCCGGCAAGTTTCTCACGAAGGCTCTGGTGCATGGGAGCGACGTTATTTTTAAACTTAACGATTATTAAAAAGATAAAAGGTGATATTAAAAGAATTGAAAGTGCGAGCTTCCAGTTAATCGTCATCAGATATATTGCCGCAGCAAAGTACAAAGAAAACGACTCGATGATCATTCTGATGACCCAGGCAATCATATGTCTGCAGGCATCAAGGTCACCGGTCACTCTCGTCATCAGATCACCGGTACGATAGGTAGAGTAAAATTTCATATCCTGCCTTTGGATCTTGTCGTATATGAAATTTCTGATTCTGTAGAGTGCTCTCTGGGATACATGTTCATAGGCCATGCAGTCAAGATACACAATTATAACTCTGATAACCGTAATGCCTATCATGGCAATCAGGAGATTGTAAAAGGTAGACAGATTGTTTGCCCTGTTATAGGCGGCATCGTCACCCGAAAGGAACATATCCACAAGTTTTGAAGTAACAAAAGGAACCGTAAGCTGCAAAATGTTATAAGCTACGGTTCCTAACATTGCGAATACGAACATAACTCTGGCACCCTGCATGTTGGTCCAAAGCCATTCAAACTTCGTCATCGGAAAAGTATTTTGTTTGTGTGCCATATAAATACCTCGCGGTAAATAAAAGTTGGTGTACGTAAGCGAGTTTAACATAATGGCACACAAATACAAGGGGGTTTTTACCGATTTTTGTTTAATTTTTCGTTACAAAAGGTTATGCCTTTGCCTTTATATCGGCAATCTTACTGTTAAGCTCTTCTATTGCCTTCTTGGCATTCTCGATTTCCTTCATGCTCTTTTCATACTCGGGCTCAACTTCCTTACCCGCGTTTTGTTCATAAAACTTTCTTCCGATATTTAAATAAGAACGCTTAATCATATCCTCGCAGGTATTAAGCTCAGCCTTTAAGGAGACAACTTCCTTTGCTGCCTTGCCCTTTGAAATGGCCTTTGCGCTCGCATCTGAAATCTTTTCCGTAATATCTTCAAAATTCATATCCGTTTCCTCCTATGGATTAAATCTCTTTTTTAACTTGTTCTTTGCTCTCGACAACGCATTGTCGGTCGACTTTTCATCCTTTGAAAGTACCTTTGCGATATCGACATATCCCATACCGGTAAGGTAAAGCTCCAGAACTTCCCTTTCAAAAGAAGAAAGCTCCGTTTCGATAAACTTTTCAATCTCCTCGGTGTTTTCTTTGTCTATAAACATCGCTTCCGGATTGCTGTCTCCCGAGGCAAGCTGTTCTTCCAAAGTCCTATCCTTAAAGTCATCGGAAGTTTCTTCCGTAGCATTCAAAGAAACCGACGTATTCAAGGGCATATATTTCTTACGCCCGGAATTTCTGACAGCGGTATATATCTGTCTCGATACACAAAGTTCCGCAAAAGTGGAAAAAGAAGCATCACGTCCGAAGTCATAATCCCTGATTGCCTTGAAGAGTCCGATCATTCCCTCCTGTATGAGGTCATCGGAATCCCCTCCGATTATAAACATGGAGCCCGCCTTCTTCTTTACCAAAGGCTTATACTTTTCACAGAGATAATCCGCAATGCCTTTCTCTCCGTCACGAAGCCTTTCTATCAGCTCTCCGTCCGAAAGTCCGTCATATTTATTTTTTGAGTCGCTGTCTTGCAATTTCAAAGCTCAAAACTCCCATCGCTACCGAGGCGTTCAGGGAATCTATATCGCCCTTCATGGGGATACGTGCGGTAAAATCGCACCTTTCCTTTACCAGTCTGCTAACGCCCTCGCCCTCATTTCCTATTACAAGTCCTATCGGTCCGGTCAGATTAAGGTCGTACATAAGGTCACCCTCCATGTCCGCACAAACAAACCAAAGACCTCTTTCTTTAAGCTCTTCAATGGTCTTTGAAAGGTTTGTAACCTTTACGACCGGCGTATAATTAATTGCTCCGGCGGAAGTTCTTGCAACCGTAGCGGTCAAGCCTACCGCCCTGTTCTTCGGAATGATGACTCCGTGTGCCCCCACAAGGTTTGCGGTTCTTAAAATCGCTCCCAGGTTGTGAGGATCCTCTATTCCGTCAAGAATGATTACAAACGGCGGCTCGTTCTTTTCCTTTGCCTTTTCAAAGATATCGTCAAGCTCGGCATAGTCATAAGCCGCGCTGACCGCAATCACTCCCTGGTGATGCTTTGTCTCCGACATCTGGTCAAGGCGTTCTTTATCCACATATTTGATAATCGTGTCCTGCTTTTTAGCCTCTCTCTTTATAGAAAGAACGGGACCGTCTTGACATCCGTCAAGTACGTAAAGGCGGTCTATGGTCTTTCCCGACTTAAAGGCCTCCATTACGGCATTTCTTCCCTCTATCAATGACTCATTTTTTGACATTTTTTATTCCTTTATTTATCAGTTCAAGCAGCCTCTCATCGCGCTTACATAGATATAAATATCCCACAAGCGCTTCAAAACCGGTTGCCTTTCTGTAATCGCCTATCGTAGCGTTCTTGGCTTTCGAACCTGACTTTGCGTTTCGGCCCCTTTTGTATATCGAAAGTTCCTCTTCCGTCAGTTCGTCTGCAAGGTAATCCGCAAGTTTACTCTGATACCTTGCGTTTGCATAAGACGAAGCGTCCCTATGCACCCTGTCCATCGCCCTGTTTCCGTCGGAAAGAACGATTGTCCGAAGCACCACCTCGTAAACCGCGTCCCCTATATGTGCAAGTATCAAAGGAGCCACTTCCCCGGGAGTAACATCATTTAACTTAAAGGTTTCCTTTATGCTTTCGTAATTACTCATTTTTCGAAAGCTCCTTTACCTGCCTCTCAAGCTCGAGGACTCTGTTGATAAGCTCCGAATTTGCCCTCTGAAGGTTTGCGATATCCTCTCTTACGGGATCCGGCAAATCTACCTGATTTAATTCATCCTGAGGAAGGTTAACGTCCTTTCTCTTTACGACTCTTCCCGGCACGCCGACAACGGTCGAATTCGGAGGAACTTCCTCAAGTACCACTGAGCCTGCGCCTATCTTCGAATTATCACCTATCTTAAAAGAGCCTAAAACCTTTGCACCCGCGGAAACCATGACATTATTTCCGAGCGTAGGATGTCTCTTTCCCTGCTCCTTACCCGTACCACCCAAGGTAACACCCTGGTAAAGCGTGCAGTTGTCGCCGATAATGGTGGTCTCACCTATGATAACCCCGTTTCCGTGGTCAATAAAAAGACCCTTTCCAATCTGAGCCCCCGGATGAATCTCTATTCCCGTACGTCTTACAGCTCTTTGCGAAATAAGTCTCGCCCTGAAATAATGGCCCTTTAAGTAAGCCTTATGCGCACGCCTGTAGCTCAACATTACCCTAAACGACGGATAAAGAAAGACCTCCATATTCGAGTGAATGGCAGGATCTCTCTCCCTGATTATTTTGATTTCTTCTTTTATTTCCTTAATAATTCCCATACAAGGAATTTTAATCTATTCGTTAGAACTTTTCAACAGTGCCAAGAATATAAAGTCGCCTACCTGTAAACCCTATACGAAGAAACATTCAAAACTGTTTCCCCGTCAATCTGCAGTGCGCAGGGTCTGTCGAAGGTTACGATAATTTCTTTGCCTTCGAATATCTTGACCTGCTTTTCATGATTTACGTGCTCTCCCTTAAAGATGCTCGGGAATATCATAAGCGTTTTGAGACGACCCTTTCCCATGAAGACCATTGTGGAAAGAGTTTTTTTGTCACTGAGTCTATCCTGCTTCGGGCAGGCATTCATGCCGCCGCCGTAGAAGCGACCGTTCATGGTAGGTACGAGCCAGGCATTCTTGTAAACCGAGGTGTTGCCGTCGATGGTAACCGTTGCGGTAACGGGCGAAAAATGAAAAAGAAGCCCTTTTATTGCAATGCTTGTATAGTTAATGGGCTTGTCACTGTCGGCTTCGCGAAGTTTGTCTCCCACTTCGCAGCAGTAGCCGTCGATTCCGTAGCCGATACCGTTTATGAAGCGTTTCTTCATGCCGTTTACCTCTACAAAAGGTAAGTCTTTCATATAGGGATTTAACTCAACATATTTCTTCGAACCGTCTTCGGATACATCTCTCATAAAGTCGTTTCCGGAACCTGCGGGAAAATAAAGAATCGTTCTTGTTATATCAAGACCGTCCGTATTGTTTACGAAATGATTGACAGTTCCGTCTCCGCCCGCAAGGACTAAAGTCTTCTCCGCGGGAGTGCTTTCAAAAAGTTCCGCATAAGACTTTATCTCGAGAACACTTATGTATTCAAATGTGCTGTTTTCAAATACCTTTTCGATTTCACGCGCACTTTCCAAACCCTTTTTGTTGTTGGAAAGAGGATTGTACATTACCAGATACTCTGCCATTTCACATCTCCTTGATTCCTAAATATAGTAAAAAACTACCCGAAGCCAATTTTTACGACTCCGGATAGTTAAATTTTACTTTTTTAAGATTTTAAAAAATATGTACAAAACACTCAAAATGCCCAAAAAGCTTTTGGCTTATGCCTGCTTTCTTGCTTCCAACTGCTTTACGATATCGGCGTAGGTGTCCTCGTCAAGCTTGTACTTCTTCTTGTAGATAAAGTACGAGCCGAGCATCAATACGCAAGGGATGATGGTCATGAAGATTAAAAGTCCGTCCGTCTGACCCTTGCCTACCTCGGTGATTACGGCATCAATGGCTGCTGCCTTTGCTTCGTCTTCAATATTTCCCATGGAGCTCTGCTGCTCAATTTCGGAAATCCGGTTCGTGTACTTTGTAACGCCGAAGATCAGATAGCTCAAGGTGGTAATGATTACGACAAGTGCGGAGCCAAGCTTTGTGATGAAAGGACGAAGTGAAGTAATGATAGCCTCGTCTCTTGTTCCATTCTTTAACTCGTTGTACTCAACCGTATTGAAGATTGAAATCATCATAATCAGGTAGAAGCAATACTGACCGAAGTTTGAAAGCATGTATCCGATTGTAAGGCACCAGAACTTTGCATTGTTTGCGGGAAGCATTAATCCCGGAATAAGCATGAGCGCATATCCGATTACCGCGATTATCGTCATATATCTCATAAGAGGCTTACGGTTAATCTTACGTGAAATTGCCGGATAAGCTACCATAAGTATTGCCGTTGCCGCCATACCTACCGTTGAGAAGAGTGAATACTTTGCTCCGTCATAGCCGAAGTCAAAGTAGATGAAGGTCGAACCGATACCTCCGAGGATGATGCCGTTGCCAACCTGCTGAAGTATGAATGCAAGTGCAATCCACATAAGCTGATCGTTTCCGGTGAAGGTTGAAATAATCTTCTTAAAGGAAACCGGAGGAACTTCTTCTTTTTCGTAGTTTCTGTTTTCTTTAACCCCAAGGAGTAAGAAGCTGATAAATACGGGAGCCGAAATACAGATTACCCAGGCAATGATTCCGTATGCCGTCTGTGCGTTTCCTCCGATTGCCTTCTCTCCTGCCGTAAGCATGGGTACGAGGATTGTTACCATCGTTCCGCCGATACCCGCAAAAAGCGTTGCGCGTGAAGTAAACTGGTTTCTCTTGTTTGCATCTTCCGAAAGTGAAGGAACCATTCCCCAATAGGAAATGTCATTCATGGTATAGGTGATACTGTAAAGGAAATAACAGATTCCGAAAGCCCAGATAAATGCCCACCCCTGAAGATTCGTATTGAAGATAAATATTACGACAAAGGCCGTACTCAAAATTCCGGCAAGGAGCCATGGTTTAAACTTGCCCCACTTCGTCCTCGTTCTTTCGATGATATTTCCCATGACGGGATCGTTTAAAGCATCGAAAATTCTTGCTCCGACCATGATTGCCGTGATGGCCACGAGTTGTGCGTCCGTAAGCTGCCTTGTAAACAAAGCGTAGGTGTACAGATAGTTTGCGAACAGCTGATAAATTGCGTCACGTCCTATGGTGCCTATCGGATAGAAAATCAAATTTTTCTTTTCCTGCGACATAGGCTCGCGCTTTTTGGAATTACTCATTTCTTTCCTCCTTTATATTTACCCTTCCGGTAATGTACTAATCCAAAGCTTCGAAGAAATACATTCTCGAAGCGAAATCCTGAAACAGTCTTGTTTCATTGTTGATGCCCGTGCCGCCGAAGGCCTGGGTCAGTTTAATGCCCGCATTGTTAAGCGTAAGTCCTTTGACGATGTAATCTTCCGTCTCGCCGTCCATCTTGTAGAACTTCGAAACGGCCTTAAGTATCAGGGAATCGGGCTTAATGTGAATCGGAGAAGCCTGGTTTATAAGGCCTCCGAACTGCTTGATGTCATGCTTTAATGCCACATTGTAAACGTGATAGTAGGTATCCTCCGAAAGTCCGACGGTACGAAGCTTTCTGTAAAAATCGTTCGGTGCGCAAAGTCTGTTGAATACAACCGCCGCAGCTTTCTTTTTATCGGGGCTTACAACCATCCATTCATCGTCCCTTACGCGGTAGAAGTCACCGAAAAAGAACACCTCTCTCCATTCCTTATAGGTCTGAACCTGAAGTTTAATCTTTTCAAACTCCTCGCCCGAAACTTCATTGAGATTTATCTCGTAACCGAGCACCCCGAAAGAAGCGATGTTGAAGCGAGTCTCTATGGGGCTCAGTCTCAAGGTCTGGTGATTTGGAACCGCACTTACGTGAGCCGTCATAACCGACATCGGATATCCGTAACTGTAACCCGTTTGGATATCCATTCTTTCCAAGGCATCCGTGTCGTCGCTTCCCCAAATCTGGGAAAAATAACAAAGAACGCCCAAATCAAATCTGTTTCCTCCCGCGGCACAACCCTCAAAGAGGATGTCCGGAAACTCTTCCGTAAGAGTCTTCAAAATCCGGTAAAGGCCGATGTAATAACGATGCATCGTCTCGCCCTGATTTTTGTAAACCTTTGAATATACATCCGAAAAGGTTCGGTTCATATCCCACTTTACGTAATTGACACCCTTAACGGAGAATACCTTCCTCATTGCGGAAATCACGTATTCAACCACCTCTTCGTTTGTAAGATCGAGATTTAACTGATTCCTGCCGAGTGCCGTCTCACGTCCCGGAACCTGCATTGCATACTCGGGATGTGCCCTGTAAAGATCCGAATTTTCGTTTATCATTTCAGGCTCTACCCAGATACCGAAGTCCATACCCATCTCGTGTATCTTGCCTGCAAGCCCTTCTATTCCGCCCGGAAGCTTCTTTTCGTCAACCGTCCAGTCTCCGAGGGAAGACGTATCGCTGTTACGACCTTTAAACCATCCGTCGTCCATTACGAAGAGTTCCATTCCGGCTTCCTTGCCCTTCTTTGCAAGGCTCAAAAGCTTACTCTCGCTGATATTAAAGTATGCGGCTTCCCAAGAATTAAGTAAGATGGGACGGGGTTTCTTTTTATATGTACCCCTCACAATATGCTCTCTTACAAAATGCTGCATATTAAGGGAAATCCCTCTGTATCCCTTGTCGGAAAACGTCATGACCGCTTCCGGCGTTTCAAACTCTTCACCGGGATTTAACTCCCACAAAAAGCCCTGAGGATTGATGCCCGATACGAATCTTGTCTTAAAAAATCCGTTCACGCCTGCCGATTCGTAATGATTCCCGGAATAAAGAAGGTTAAATCCGTAGCCTTCTCCGTAAGCCTCACTCGCATCGGCTTCGGTGAGCATCACGAAAGGATTGTTCCTGCTTGAAGAAACCCCGCAGTTTGTGCTGTTTACGACATTTCCCGCCAAAACCTTAATGTCCTTTTTGTGCATTTCACGCGCCCATGCACCCGTAAATGTAGAAAGAACGAAGTCGTTTGAATCAAGGTCAAGCTGCAGGCTTAAGAGTCTGTGTATCTTAATACTCTCGCTTCCGGTATTCTTTAGGACTGCGCGCCTCGTGATTACATTGCACTCTTCAAATACCGTGTAGTACAAATCAAGTTCTGCGTCCTTGTTTCTTTCTCGTAAAGTCACTTTAAGCTGCGACAAAGCTCCGAGTGCATTCGGAAGAGTTTTTGAAAACTCCGCTTCATCCATTACCTTGGCTTCTTTAAAGATGAAGTCCGAAGTTCTTGACGAATCCGCATATTCAAGCTCTATGAAGGGCTCCCTGTAATCGCCCATTCCCGTCGAAGATACTTCAAGGAGCAT
>CAVJJQ010000060.1:12983-15502 GCA_963649755.1 bacterium
GCAATGGTATTTCCTTTCATATGGCTTACTTTTTCGGAAAGCGCCCGTATCGAACCGTCATCCTCACGGTCAAGACTTCCCACCAAACCTCCGTAATGCATGTGCTCAAGCATTCCTTCGTCGTTTACCTTGAACACATATGAGGTATCCTTTGTAGAAAGAAAGAAATTGTTGTCCTTTACAGTAATCATTTCTTTAACCCCATCGCAATCTTAACGACTTCATAAGCTCCGTTATAAAGTCCCGTTGCCTTGTTTTTTACGATGCTTTCGCACATATCCTTAAGCTCGTTATCCGAATTCAAGAAGATATCGACCATCTGAAGTGTGTGAGGAATGTCTCTGCATTCAAGGGTTCCGTCGCCCATCTCTGCCGAATGGATTGCTCCCCACATTTCATGCTTTCCGACTCTCTTTATGAAGAGCTTCGGTACCGGGTAGAAAGCAAGCTCAGAAGGCTTTGTAACAAGTACATCCGCACTTCTCATAAGAAGGTTCGTGCAGTAAACCGCTTCGAAAATATTTTTATGGTAAAATCCATGGATACCGGTTATTTCTTTATCATTTGAAGCGAGGAGTGCCGACTCTGCGAATTTAACCGTATCTTCCCAGTTGTCCATATGCTCCGTGACAATTCCCGCCATATCGGGGATTTCTGTCTTCAAGCTGTCCCAAACGCCCTTGTAATCTCCGACGTTTACATAAAGGGTAGCCTTCCGTTCCTTTATGTAGGGAAGCAGGCACTTAATGATTGCGGCAAAAATTTCTTTTTGCGCCCCCGCACCGCCTATTGTCAACAGGAAACGCATGGGTGCTTTCGTTTCCTTTCTCCTGATACGAGCCTTGCAGTCATCTTCAATGTTTGATACGAGCTCGTGATCGATGTAGTGACCCGTATAAATAAGAGCATTTTCGGGCATAGGCTTGCATACTGCCTTTCCGTTCATGCCGTTCAAAATACGATAACCCTGATAAGCATTCTTACACTGAATCGTATGAACGCTGCCTTCGGATAAGTGAAGAGCCATCGGCCAGTTATCCGGAATTGCGTTTACCACGTATTTCATGCCTGCATGGATTGCCGCCTGTGCGGGCCATACGTGAGTTCCGACAACCGGTATGTCCTTCGGAACGTTTTTAAATACCGGAGCCATGAGCTCTGCATTCTTCTGATCGGAAGAATTGTAGGAAAGTGCCCTGAAGCCTTCGTAATTCATGGGTTCCCATACGAGCTTGTTGAAAAGTGCGTTTTTTGAAAGGCGCGAACCCAAGGAATATAAATCGTTCTGTGCTCCGATTACCTTTGTGCAGGTGGTTTCTTTGTACGAATTCAAGTCCATCCAGTAGGGTGTGTACCCCATAGACTTTGCCGCCGAAGCGATTGCCATCGAAATACGGTAATGACCGAAGCCCATTCTGATGTTTCCGACTATAATTCCCTTGTCCGTATCAAATTCAAGCGCCGGAAGGTTATCGTTTGCATCGTAGTGAGCGTTTGTTTCAAGAGAGCCTATGAGGATATTGTTTACGCCCAAACTGTCTCCGATGTACTTATTTTTCTCAACCTTTACAGGATAATCGGCATTGTAGTCGTCTCCGAACTTCTTTGCATACTTTTTCTTTGACTTTACCGATTTTCTGTACACCTTATCAGGCATCACGTTTTCAAAAATTACCTTTGACTTGTCCTTCATGCTTCTTTCTCCTTGATCATTATTCCGTCTACTATGATGTTTACGACCTCTTTCAGGGCGTTATTGTACGAAATCTTATTCTTAACAAGCACATCGCTTTGGAAGAATTTTTCGAGTGATGATTCAAACATCATCTTGATGATTGCGGTATGAATATCCGCACGTATGAGGCCCTGTTTCTTTCCTTCCTCGATAAGGGCAATGGAGGCATCCCACCCGCTTTCAAGCCTCAAAGCAACCTTTTCGTAAATGCTCGGATATTTATCTTTGAGTGAGTAAAGCTGGGTAAAGTCAATCTCCGTGTAGCCTTCGGGAAGAACTCCCAGAAGTTTTCTCAATTTATCTTCAAAAGAAAGCGTCTCATCCGATGCGACCTCGCTCTCGCTTACCTTGACGCTGTCAAACACGTAATCAACCATCGCAAGAAAGAGCTCTTCTTTGTCGTCAAATATGAGGTACATGGTCTTCTTGCTGATATGACATTGCTTTGCAACATCGTCCATGGTGAACTTAAGCCCCTTTTGATTAAATAAAAGAACACAGGCCTGCATTATGTCTGTTTTTATTTCCCTTGGGCTCTTGGTAATCTTAGCCATCGTTTACTCCTTAAGGTCTTTTGGAAACTTGGAAACTATTTTTTGTTTCTCAGTTTCCTAAATCTTAACAAAACACCGGACTAAAAACAATAAAAAAAAGCACCGAAAATCGGTGCTTAAATTTGTGCATAAGTAATAAAAAAGAGTTTCGCTTGCGGAACGCTCGCGCCGTCCTCGCCCTCTCCGTCCTCGCTTCGCTCGGCCACCTCTCCCAAAGGGAGAGGCAAGTA
>CAVJJQ010000061.1:0-15370 GCA_963649755.1 bacterium
AGGTGCAGCCTCTTGGCTCTCCCACGCGGAGCAATTTCCTATATAGTAAAAAAACTTGTAAAAAAGAAATGCACCCGGTTGCCCGGGTGCACTCTGAGGATAAGGAATTATGTAACAATCCGGAACGGGTCGGTTCCGAATCTGTCACCGTTTTTTATTCAACGTCCTGAAGGGCATTGAAATCTTCTTCACCGGTACGGATCTTTACAACTTTTGCAACGTTGTAAACGAATATCTTACCGTCACCGATATGACCTGTGTAAAGGGCTTTCTTTGCCGTAGCAACAACGCTCTCTACAGGAATCTTCGAAACTACTATTTCAACCTTTACCTTAGGTAAAAGTGTGGCATCAAGTTCAACACCACGGTACTTCTCTCCTGCACCCTTCTGGATGCCGCAGCCCATTACCTGTGTAACGGTCATGCCGGTTACGCCCAGATCGTTCATGGCTTTCTTAAGCGCATCGTACCTTGAAAGTCTGGCAAGAATGACAACCTTGTAAATTCCGGTTGCGGGTACCTCAAGAGGCATAGCTTCGTGATAGGTTTCTACCGTTGAAGCAGTATCCACGCCAAGGCTGGTATTTTCGTTTACATCCATTGTCATGGTGTTTGAAATATCCATGATTGAGAAGCCTGCATAGGCTGAAGGTAAACCGTGTTCACAGGAATCAAGACCTGCAATTTCTTCTTCACTTGAAACTCTCAGGCCGAAGATAAGTTTAATAAGCGTATAAGCGATTGTAATGGTCACTGCCGTCCAGGAAGCTACAGTGATGATACCTACACACTGCTTGCCGAGAAGAGTAAATCCGCCGCCGTAGAAAAGACCTGTAAAAGTATCGTTTCCGGGTGCATCGGTGGTAGCAAACAAGCCGACTGCGAAGGTACCCCAGATACCGTTTAAAAGATGTACCGAAACCGCACCGACGGGATCGTCTATGTGAAGCTTGTAATCCAAGAACCAAACACCTAAGCAGACAAGCAATCCGCCGACAGCACCGATGATTGCGGCACCTGTGCAGTCTACCACATCGCAGCCTGCGGTTACCGCAACAAGACCTGCAAGGGAAGCGTTTAAACACATCGAAACATCGGGCTTACCGTATTTAACCCAGGTAAAAATCATACATACAACCGTTGCAACTGCGGGAGCTACGGTTGTGGTCAAAAAGATTGAACCAAGCTGTGAAACACTTGTTGCCGCAGCGCCGTTAAATCCGTACCAGCCAAGCCAGAGGATGAATACACCGAGGCAGGCAATGGGAAGGTTGTGTCCGGGGAAAGCATTTACTCTTATGACCTTACCGGATTCGTCTTTTACAAACTTACCGATTCTGGGTCCAAGCATTGCGGCACCGATAAGTGCACAGATACCGCCGACCATATGAATTGCACAGGAACCTGCAAAATCGTGGAATCCGAACTGTGAAAGCCAGCCGCCGCCCCAGATCCAGTGAGCCTCAATCGGATAAATAACAGCTGAGATAACTGCCGAATATACACAATAGGAAATGAACTTTGTTCTTTCTGCCATGGAACCGGAAACAATCGTTGCGGCCGTTGCACAGAAGATTAAGTTGAATACAAAGTTCGACCAGTCAAAGTTTTTGTAATCGGTAAGGATATCAAGTCCGGGCTTTCCTATGAAGCCTGCTATATCCTCACCAAGCAACAAACTAAAACCGATTAAAATAAACATTACTGTACCGATACAGAAGTCCATAAGGTTCTTCATCAGGATGTTACCTGTGTTTTTCGCCCTCGTGAAACCTGCCTCACACATTGCGAAGCCAGCCTGCATCCAAAATACAAGCGCTGCACCGATTAAAAACCACACCGAAAACACTTCGGCATCCACAGCTTCCAAAATTTCCGCCGTCATAATAAATTTCCTCCTCTTATTAGTTATAAAAAGGCACGCCTCCGATTCAGAGACGCGCCTTTGCGTTTAAAAATTATTCTTTTTCTTTATACATAGAACAGCATCTGTTCATATGTAGGATACGGCATGAGTTCTTCGGGAATCAAAGGCTCTGCCTCGTCGGCAACCGCCCTTACCTTACCCATGTCGTCAAATACCGTGTCGTGATAGAATTCAGCCTGCTCCAACAGATCCGTAAATCCTTCGCCCTTGGAAATATCACTTGCCAGTACATCCGTAAGTTCATATACAGACTCGTAAAGTCCCGAAAGCTTCTTTAACTGCTTTTCTTCTGCCTTTACCGTTACGCCGAGAGTCTTCTTTGAAATAACGGAAGCAGAAAGAACATCCGTATATTTAAGCAAAGCCGGCATGAACTGCTTTTCAAGCATGTCCTTGAGGGTAAGAGCCTCGATATGAATCGTCTTTGAATAGTTTTCAAGTAAGATTTCATATCTTGATTCAAGCTCAACCTCGGAGTAAACACCGAACTTGGTGAAGAGATCGATGTTCTTTTTATCCTTGAGTCTCGGAAGTACTTCGGGAGTTGACTTTAAGTTGTACAAGCCCCTCTTTTCGGCTTCCTTAACCCATTCATCGGTATAACCGTTTCCGTTAAAGATGATTCTCTTATGATCTTTAAGGGTTTCCCTGACAAGCTCGTAAACCGCATCGTCCATATCTTCCTTCGAAATATCCGAAAGCTTCTTTGAAAATTCACTGAGAGCATTTGCAACAGCGGTATTCAAAACAGTGTTGGGACCTGCTACCGAAGCAGAGGAGCCAAGGGATCTGAATTCAAATTTGTTACCCGTAAATGCAAAAGGTGAGGTACGGTTTCTGTCCGTGTTGTCCTTGACAAAGTGAGGAAGTACGGATGCACCGATTGACATCATCTCCTTCTTTGATTCAAAGAAGGTGCCATTCTCAATTGAATCAAGTACCGCCGTAAGCTCATCTCCAAGGAAGATTGAGATGATAGCCGGAGGTGCCTCATTTGCTCCGAGTCTGTGGTCGTTTCCGGGACTTGCAACAGAGAGCCTTAACAGATCCGCATACTCATCGACTGCCTTGATGACAGCTGCAAGGAATACGAGGAACTGAGTGTTTTCCTTGGGAGTCTTACCGGGCTCCAAAAGGTTAACTCCGGTATTGGTGCTCATTGACCAGTTGTTGTGTTTACCGGAACCGTTGATTCCCGCAAAAGGCTTTTCATGAAGCAGACATACAAAGCCGTGCTTGTTCGCTACCTTCTTCATAACCTCCATCATTAACTGGTTGTGATCGACTGCAACGTTCGTGGTATCAAATACGGGTGCAAGCTCGTGCTGTGCGGGAGCTACCTCGTTGTGCTTTGTCTTTGCGGGAATTCCAAGCTTCCAAAGCTCTTCATCAAGTTCATGCATGTAAGCGGAAACCCTGGGACGAAGCGATCCGAAATAGTGATCGTCCATCTCCTGACCTTTCGGAGGCATAGCACCTAAAAGTGTACGGCCCGTAAAAATAAGGTCTTTTCTTTTTGCATAATCTTTTTTGTCTATTAAGAAGTATTCCTGTTCGGGGCCTACCGTTGTGGTGACGCTTGTGACGTCATCTTTGCCGAGAAGGTGCAAAACCTTTACAGCTTCTTGGCTCAAAGCCTCCATGGATCTAAGCAACGGAGTCTTTTTGTCAAGAGCTTCTCCGCTGTAGGAACAGAAAGCTGTCGGAATACATAGGGTTCCTTCTTTGATGAATGCCGGTGAAGAAGGATCCCAGGCTGTATAGCCTCTTGCTTCAAAGGTTGCCCTCAATCCGCCCGAAGGGAAGCTCGAAGCATCGGGTTCGCCCTTGATAAGTTCCTTTCCCGAAAATTCCATGATAACCGTTCCGTCTCCGACGGGATTGATGAAGCTGTCATGCTTCTCTGCGGTTGTTCCGGTCATCGGCTGGAACCAGTGTGTAAAATGTGTGGCTCCGTTCTCTATGGCCCATTCCTTCATTGCAATTGCAACGGCATTCGCAACATCGAGTTCAAGGTGACTTCCGTTTTCTATCGTTTTCTTTAATGCCTTGTAGACATCCTTTGGCAGCTTGTCTCTCATCACCTTGTCTGAGAACACTAAGCTTCCGTAAATTGCCGGTACTTTGTTCATAGCCTTTCTCCTCATTGTTTTTGTTGCCTGTAAGAAGGTTGCGCCTGCCTTCATAGCGGCTTATTTTGAAAAAGGAAAAAGCGCTTTGGAATTTATCCAAAGCGCCTTTGCTTTTATGTGACGTACTATAAACCTATATTTTTAATTTGTCAACAGGAAATTTTAATTTTTTTCAAGTTATTTTTCATCGTTAAGAAAGAAAAGCAACGTATGAAACGTATCTGTTTAAACTGTTCGGTTTAGACCCCGGCCTCAATGATCGGAAGTTTAATGATGACTCTTGTCCCTTGCCCCAAGGTACTCTCGATAGTAACTCCATAGTTATTTCCGTAGCTTAATTTGATTCGCTGATTTACATTTGCGATTCCGATATGGGTCCTGTCGATGTTGTCAAAATCATTCAGATATCTGCGTGCCCTTTCAAGCTCTTCCTCATTCATGCCGCAGCCGTTATCCGAAATTTCAACCCAGAGATAATCATTAACCTCAACCTTAATAAGGATAAGACCTCCTTCTTCTTTGCCCTCAAGCCCGTGCACATAGGCATTTTCAACATAAGGCTGAATCACCAACGGCATTATCTTTAAATTCTCTGTTTTTTCTCTATCGACTGCGATTTTATATGAAATCCTGTCACGGAACCGATAATCCTGAATTTTCAGATAATACTCAACCTGAAGAAGCTCGCCGTTAACCGGCTGAAGGGTCTCTCCGACCTGAATATTATGGCGCATAATCTTGGCAAGCATTTTTGCAAGCTCTTCAATATCAGGCTGATTGTTTACAAGCGCCTCCATTCTGATAGTTTCAAGCGTATTGTAGAGAAAGTGAGGATTTATCTGGCTTGCCAGCATTTTAAACTCCACTTCCTTTTGCCTTGCGTTAAGCTGTTCCTTTGCGACCTCCTCGGAGACCACTCTGTCCATAAGCTTCTGTATATCGTATATCATGCTGTTCAAATCAAGGTACAGATCCGAGACCTCGTCATCACCGTAAATTCCCTTTACGGGTGAGAAATCCCCGGTCGCAACGGCATGCATTTTTTCTTTGAACTGATTAATCCTTACCGAGAAGGAATTACTGAATGCATAAAGAATAAGAATTGCCACAATTACGCATGTAAGCGAAGGCACTACGTTTTTAAGCGCCGTGGTGGTGGCAAACAGATTTATCTCACTGTAGGACTGAAGCATTACAAAATCATAATACCTGTCTGAATATTCGGGATAAACTCGATAATAGGTTAAAAGGCAGCTTTCCCCGTCAAGCGTAACCTTTTTTGACCCGGTATCCTCCTTCTCCGCAATCAGAAGCGACATTATTTCATCGGAATCATCCGTATCGCAATTACTGTGGAGCAGCAGATAATCATCATAAAAGAGCATAGTATTATTGCTGCGTTCGGAAACCAAGAGCTCACTTCGTTTATTCTGCATGGATATGGATACGACACCTATCAGTTCAAGATCTTCCGTGTAAAGTGCTCTTGCCATGCAGACATTGTTTTTCTTTGTAAGCGTATTGTACGAAGAATACCAGTAAGGCGCACCCTTTAAATCCACGGCATTTATGTACCAGCGTGAGCTTTTAATCTCCGCATCCGCATAGGCAAAATACTCGTTATCGGAAAGCGTCGTGTTATAGGTGTAGACGGTAATCGAGCTGATTTCCTGATAGTAATTCGAAAGATAATCCGAAATAACCGTATATTCGCCGTAATCCTTCAGTATCTCTTGATAGTTTTCGTATTTGTAAGTGGCAATATGCTCTATTTCTTTATCAAAGTACAGGTTTTTCGAAACACTCTCGATAATGGACATACTCTGCATCAAAGACTCTGCCTGAACCCTGAGTTCTTCGGTTTCAGCCTGCTTTGCCTGCTCTATCGAAGCAAGCCTTATTGACCTGTACGTATAAATATTTAAAAACAGCAAAGGAAGAATGCCTCCGACTATGAAAACCAGAAGCATCCTTTCCCTGAGCCTGATACCCAATATAAAGTTGTTAATACGTGACAACTTATTTTTCAAAAAGGGCCACAACCGTTTAAAAAGCTTCATCTATTACCGCTACTCAATTGTAATTTTAATAACAACCGGCATCTTTGAGTCTGTAAAGGCATTGCATACCTCCAGGCCCTTTGTATTTACATACCAGCATGGCTTTCCCGCATTTTTATCCGTCTCAAACTGCTCTCTTTCAAGAGCAGCTCCCTCCATGCCGGCACCTGTCTTCCTCGATTCCTGAAATCCCGTAAGTTTCTTGTTTAAACCAAGCACACAGACATCCTTTATGATTCCGTGGAATACCGGAACGTTTTGATTGACCGTGTCCGCAAGAGACTTTATAAAGAAATGTCCGTCCCCTTCCGGATTCATGCAAATCGCATAAATGCACCCGTGACCTGCGGTAAAGCGATAGTCCTTCGATGTATAAAGAAGCTCTGTCTGATCCTGGAACTGTCCTTCACGATTCTTCGTAGGACCTTCCTCGGATATTCTCCACACATGTGTACCGTTTACAGCTTCTTCATTTACCGACATCCAATCCGCTATATCCTTTAGAATATTCACGTCGCCTTCCGGAAGCGTGCCGTCTGCCTTCGGACCTATATTCAATAAAAGATTTCCGTTTTTGCTGACGGTGTCGACAAGAGTCTGTATTATTTCCCTGCTCGATTTGTAATCAAGGCTGTCCGTATAACACCACGAATTTCTCGCTGCCGCAGTGTCCGTCTGCCAATGATACGGCTTTGCCTCGGCAAAGCCTCCTCTTTCAATCTCCACGATTCCGCTTCCGAAAGAGAAAGCATCATGCTTGTAGCAAATCAATACATCCGTTCCCCAAATTTTACCGCAGTTGTAATAAAATGCGGCAAGCTTCTTTAAGTAAGGTTTGAAAGCTTCATGCTGTATCCACCAGTCAAAATACAAAAGCCTTGGACGATACTCAACAATAATCTCCGCGGTACGACAAAGCCAGTCGTCAAGATACTCTTCCGTCGGATACGGCTTTGAAAAGAGTTCTTCGGCCGGAGGATCGGGTGTAATTGCAGGCCAGTAAAAATCACCCTTTTTTAACGGTTCCTTGACATCACTGTCAAATTCCCGTCCGTGTCCCATAAACCACCAGTGCTCCGCTCTGTGGCTTGAGGTACAAAAATAAATATCCTGCTTTTCGCATGCTGTTTTCAGCTCTCCGAGTATGTCCTTTTTAGGGCCCATCTCGTAGGCGTTAAAATGGCTCAAGCTGCTTTTGTACATCTGAAATCCGTCATGATGCTCTGCAACCGGAAATATATATCCGACTCCCGCCTTTTTGAATAAAGAAATCCACTCGTCGGGATTGAATTTTTCCGCCGTAAGCATGGGAATGAAATCCTTATATCCGAATTTGTCCTGCGTACCGAAGGTCTTAACATGGTGTTCGAAAGCAGGGCTTCCCTTCATATACATGTTCCTTGAGTACCATTCGTTGTCATATGCCGGAACACTGTAGAGCCCCCAATGCATGAAGATACCGAATTTTCTTTCGCAAAACCACTTCGGAACCTCTGCCTTTTCCAAAGACTCCCACGTAGGTTTAAAGGGTCCTTCTTTAATAACCTCATCCACATACTTTAAATAGTCCATTTTGTCCTCCGATTAGTTTCCTTTTTGCTTTTTACGATACTCTGCCGGACTCATGCCCACATACTTCTTGAATTTGATATGAAAGTAGTCCACGGTCTTGTATCCAACACGTTCCGCAACGGTATAAACCTTGATGTCATCCAGCATGAGAAGTTCTTTGGAATGCTCGATTCGTACTTTATCAAGGTAGGTATTGAAGGTCGTTCCCGTCTTCTTGGTAAATATTTTTCCAAGGTAAGAACTGTTATAACCGAATAACGGAGCAATATTCTCAAGCGTTATGTTCGTAGCAAAATTATGGTCGATATAATTTGTAATATCCTCAAGCACACTGTCCCTGTTTGAATTTCCGATTGCACCCATTATTGTTTCAAACCGGTTCGTAAAATACAAAAGAATCTCATACAGATAGTACTTGCTCTTTATGAAAGAAATAATCTCCGTATTCGACGGAAAAGGTATTTCCGTTCCGCTGTAAAGGTGAGTCATTCTTTCCTTTATTTGCAAAAACAAATCGGCGAGAAAAAGCTTGCAATCATCAATCGAATCATTCGAATTATAAAGTTCCCGGTTAAGTCGGCTCAATGTTTCGGCAAGTAAAGACCTGTTAAATGACTGAAGATAACCGCACAGAGTCTTTGCATATTCTGTCAGATAATCTTCCGTAATAATCGGCGTATTTCCGGCAAAAGCAGGCAGTGCTTCGTAACCGATGGTGTGCTGTGCATGATCGCAAAAGAAACGTCTCCCAAGCAGTACGAGTGCTTCCTGGTAAGAATCCTGTATTCCGTCTATGGTATTAACGGTTTCCCCGTAGGAAATAAAGACAGAATCAAGCGGTGAACCCTCCTGCGGCGGTTTCTCACGCTCATACCTTTCCAAAAATTCCTTAAACTTGCCTATTGCAAGCTCGCCCTTTAAAAGAAGCACTTCCGTATTGTCTATAGTAACCGTATCAAAGGAATTATTGTCCTGATTCGTAACCCTGATTAAATCGGCAAAATCATAGGCCTGTGACGTGTCGTCACGTAAATATTTCTCATAAATCACAACCTTAAAAGGGCCTTTGTCAAGATGCAGGGAAGTAAGCAGATAATCACTTGCATCACATTCCCCCAGCATCAAATCCCTTACGATGTTGCCTTTTATCTTTTTAAGATAGTGAGCATTTGAGTCTTTTTTCTTTTTCTCATCATCAAGTGCGTTCTTTATGCGTCTTACACTCTCTGAAAGCTCCGTTTCGTCGACGGGCTTAGTGAGATAGCACTCAACGCCCTGATGTATCGCTTCCTGCGCATACTTAAAATCCGAATATCCGCTTATGATGATGACGTGACCGGTATAGCCGCTTGCTCTGGCTTTCTTTATAGCCTCTAAACTGCTGGGTCCCGGCATCCTTATGTCAAGGACCGCCAAATCCGGTTTGTCCTCGATTAATCTTTTCATTACCTGGTCACCGTTTTGAGCCTCTCCCTGTAAAAAGAAACCCTCCGACTCCCAATCAATTATGCGTTTTATTCCTTCACGAATGATTTGTTCATCGTCCGCTATCAATAAACTGTACATTTATGCCTCTAATCTTCTTTATTCAGCGATTGTCTGAAAGCGACCTCGCTTTGTACAAAGTCCGTCATCTTTTTCTCGGTTGCATAGCGACCTGCCGAGATAAGCTTTTGCTGGAAATCTTCCCAAAGTCTCTCAAAATCCTCGGGCTTACAAATTACACACTCTATCAGTGATTCATGCGATATTTCATCCAGTATCGCAACCTCTTCATCTATTTCGGTGGGTAATACCTTTGCCCACAACGGCGAATACAAAAACTCGTCAAACTCGTCGGCCTGAGGGAATATATCGGTTAAAAGATCGACACCCCACTCTTCCAGAGCCTTCTTCTCTTCTTCCGTATATGCGGCTTTAATATCCGCTGCCGATTCCGTCGTATAAGGATTTCCCGTTTCGTCTACAGCCTGATTGCCGTACGCCGGAAAAGGATATGTATGAAAGCCTATTCCCGTGGTTTCCAGATAGGAAGCATCCGTCGTCGAAGCAAGGATTTCCTCCTCGGTACGGTACCTGACCCCATTTTCGTCATAAAAATAATTCACGCCTTCAATTCCCCAGTGCGTCAGTATCTGGCCTTCATCCGAGCACAGATAATCCAAAAACTTTACTGCCCTGACGGGATCTTTGCAGCTTTTGGAAATTCCGACTCCCCATCCGACCGCAAGTCCCTGAACGGCAAGGGACGGACAAATGACACTCTCGTCAATGGTCACGGGAAGTCCGCAATAGGTGCGTTCGCTCTTTCCCTCTGCCAAAAGTGAGGTCTCTGCCTCGGAATAATCCCATTCGGCATCAAGCAGACCCAAAACACGCCCGCTTGCGATTTTTTCGATATAGTCTTCATGTGTCTGCGTAGCAAAATCCCGGTCTAAAAGTCCTTCGTCGTACATTGCGTTCAGCCAGGCATAATATTCCTTTTGCCCCTCTGCGGCATGCTTGTAGGTGACGGAGTAATCATCGTTTACTATCCACTGTCCGTTGTCCACGGATCCGTTTGCTATATATCCTGCCGGATTTGAAAGTGTAGTGTACCAATGCCAGTCCGTAACCGAAATCGTAAACCCTATCGTTCGCTTCTTGTCTATAGTCGCGTACTTTTTCCTGTACTCGCGAATCATATCGGCAAATTCGTCTAAGGTCGTGGGAATCTTATAATCATTGTATTCGATAACCGCCCACTGAAGCTGGGCTGTTCCGGAGGTTTCATATGAAATATTGTTTATCCTTGATGAGCAAAGCTGATATATGGACGGGTCATCCTTACTGAAACGCAGACTGTCATATGCGTCTCCGTAAAGTTTCTTGATGTTCGGTCCGTACTCGTCAATCAAATCGGACATGTCAATAAGCGCGTCGTTGTCTATAAGCGTTACGGCATCACCTTTGGCAAAGATTAAATCCGGATATTCCTTTGTGGCAACCATCAAAAGAATATCGTTTCCCTGTCCGGACGGGTACATGGTTTCCAGGGTAACGCCTGTGGCCTCCGTAATTGCAAGCGCAACGGGGTCGTTCCACGGATCCTCACGTCCGTCTTCCGTATAAAAGGTAAATGTTATCGGCGTAATTTCCTCTCCGGATGACTTTCCTCCACAACCCGAAAAGCTTAAAACCATTGTTAAAATCAATAGACCGACGGTAATTTTCTTTATCATACTTAGCCCTCTTGCCCTTAATTTTACCATAGCTTTTGGGGTTTTTAAATTGAAAAAGCAACCGCTTCTAAAGCGAAACGGTTGCCCGAAAATCAGAATATGTTAACCCTTTTACTTACCTGCTGCTTCACACTCTGCTGCGTAACGAAGCTTTGCTTCATTCTGTGACCATTCAAGGCACTCTGCATAATAGTATGAGTTGGCTGTTTTGATCATTTCATCAACAATCGAACCAAACTCTTCATCCGAATTTGCATAAATTGCGTTCCAGGAATAGGTGGTGATGCAGTTAGTGGTCTGATCCCACTTTGTCTCCATCTCGCTGTCTCTGCTGGAGCCTACGAACTGAGATGCGGGTGAAATCGTATAATTTCCCTTAAGCATGTATTCGTTCGTAGTGTTGCATCCATTGTAATCTTTCCAATCCTGCTGAATGTCATATGCTGATGCAGCATTGGTGCTTGACCAGTTGAGATAGTTGTAAGTTTCGCCGTTTGAATCGGGGTTAACGGAATCGATAGCCCAGGTTACGTTGTTAATCTGGAGCTGTCCGTCATGGAAGGTTCCCGAATATCCGGCATCCTCCATTGAGATTTCACCGTCAGCCATTGCACTGGTGCCAAGCTCGGTTAAGTAGGTATTTCCGTCTTCATCATAATCCCAGGTAACGCCCTGAGGACCGTATTCCATCGTCATACGTCCTTCCGGAGTGCAGAGATAATTGATGATTTCCATGCAAAGCTCCGGATATTCTGTCTTTGCTCCGATAGTCCATACACGGTTTCCGCCGTTTAAATCCATTCCGTAAACAATAGGTGATGCCTCAGAAGGAGTAAGTGCAGCCATCATCTTGCCTTCTCCCAAATGCTCCTCTGAATTGTAAGCGGCACTTCCTGCATAGTTAAAGATTGAGAAGAAGGTTCCGCCTGCCTGTACCTTTTCGGACATCTTGTCGTAAGTGTTGGTCATGGAGTCGGGATCCAAAAGACCCTTCTGGTACAAATCATTATAGAACTTAAGTGCTTCAAGATACGGTCCGTATGAGCCGTCTGCATTGCATGACAGGCAGTCATAGTATGAACCGTCTTCGGGGTTGTAAAGTCCGATACCCAGCTCATCGTATCCGTAATAAGCCGTTGCAGTGGACTTAACATACATTACCATGTCGCCGTCCCAATCGGGCCAAAGTGATACGGCGTATGTGGGATTACCGTTGTCATCGGTAGGACAGATTTCCTTCATCTTTTCGAATAAACCTACCATGTCGTCAAGAGTTTTTACTTCGGGATAGCCTAACTGCTTATATAAATCCCAGCGAACGTCCCATGTGTAAAAGAAATCCTGAATTGAATCGGAATCAGGTGCAACGCCGTGTCCGAAGCCGTAAGTGGTTCCGTTTGAGTAAGATGCATTGAACTCAAGAGCCTTCTGCATATGTTCATAGATATAAGGTCCGTTTTCCTGTAACAGATTGTCCTCATTCCAATCATAAAGAAGCCCTGCGTTTACCGCATTTGTGTAATCCGTTCCGTTTGAGCCGAATACTACGATATCACCCAAGTCTCCGGCTTCCATTCTGGTAGAATAGGTTCCGTTTAAATCGGGAACGATATTCAATACCACATTAAACTTTTCAAGCAGGATCTGAGCCGACCAGCCGGTCTGTTCTCCTGAATAGTTTGCAAGCTGAGAGAAAACCGTAAGGGTAATCGGCTTACTGCTGCTTGATCCGCATCCTGCCAGAAGAGTTACTGCCATAACGGTACTGAGTAAGACCGCTATGATACGCTTCTTAACACCTGTTTTTTTCATAAATAACCTCCTTAGTGTATATATTTCATGCTAACCCTTAACTGCTCCAAGCATAATTCCTTCTTCAAAATATCTCTGCATGAAGGGATATACCAAGAGAATCGGTATAACGGTTACCATTGAAATCGTATATTGAAGCACCTTTGTATTCATGATGCTCTTTGCCGCACTTGCGGCTCCCGCGCCTCCGGCGCTTATGATGCTTCCCAAATTCGAAGAAGAATTCAGGTAAATGTACAATCTGTGCTGAAGTGTATAAAGCTTCGGATTATTCTGCATAAGAATCAGGGAATCCGTAAAAGCGTTCCAATGTCCTACGGCACCGAATATTGCTATGGTTGCAAGAATCGGTTTGCATAACGGGCAAATAATCTTTTTAAATACGGTCCAGTGCCCCGCTCCGTCAATAAAGGCACTTTCTTCAAGCTCTCCCGGTATGGACTCAATATAAGTCTTTACAAGAATGATGTTGTACGGTGCCACAATACCCGGAATGATGTATGCAAGGAAGTTATCCGTAAGACCCAGCATACTCATGTTTAAGTACCACGGAATCGTTCCTGCGTTAAAGTACATGGTGATTATTAAGAATCTATACCAGAACTTTCTGTGCCACATTTCTTTCTTTGTAACCAGATAGCCTACAAAGGCACTTGCCATGACCATGCATGCCGTACCGATTACGGTTCTTGCAACCGAAACAATAAAGGCATTTCCGAGATCCGATACATGAAGCATTGAAATGTAGTTTGAAATGTTTAATCCGTGCGGTATCAGTGTAATCTGACCCTTTCTTACCATATCGTTATCCGAAATCGTGTTAATGAACAGATAGTAAAAAGGGAACAGACATATAAGCGTAAACAAGGCAAAGAATACATGGTTGATTATATCAAATACAACATCGCCCGGCTTTTTCTTTATACTTGAGTGTTTTTTAGCTAAAGCTTCCTGTGACATTACAATCCCCCTTATACAATGCTTTCGCCGCGGATCGCCTTGGATATGCGATTAGCACCAAAGAGTAAAATGATACTTACGATTGACTTGACCATACCGACAACCGTCGAAAGCGGAATGTTTCCGCCCGTAATACCGAGTTCATATACGTAAAGATCAAGAACCTGCATAAGCTTCTGGTTGTTTGCGTTTTCAAATACAAGGTACTGGTCCATTCCGTTACTTAGGATGTTTGCAACGGACATAAGCAGCATTACGCAGTAAGTAGGTGCAAGTCCGGGTAAGGTAATGTGCCACATCCTCTGAAATCTGCCGGCACCGTCAATCTTTGCGGCTTCATAAAGCTGCTGATCTATACCGGATATACCCGCGATATAAATTATTGCGGACCAGCCTACGCCCTTCCACATTCCCCAAAGAAGCATCTTAATCCAGATTCCGGAAGTCGACATCAGGTAGTTGGTACCCTGTTCGCCTTCTGCCAAAAGTCCGACGGCACTTGCAAAGGTGTTGATAAATCCGTCTGTTGAGAAAATTGCCAACGCAATTGCATAAACCAAAACCCAGCTGATGAAATTAGGGATGGTGGTAAAGGTCTGAATAAATCGTCTGAAGCGTTTATTCTTAATTTCATTCAACATAATGGCAAATGCCATGGGAACCCAGCTTGTGGCAATACCGAGGCCGCTCATTACCAGGGTGTTTCTTAAAACCCTGACTACGTCGCTTCTCGTTGCCTTGGACTGAAAAAGTGTCGTAAACCACTTAAAGCCCACAAAGTTGTCCATGCTTAAAGTTCCGCCTGCCGTATAGTCAAAGAACGCATATCTCCAACCGTAAAGAGGCAGGTAAGAAAATACGAAGCACAAAAGTGCAAAGGGAAGGAACATTAGAAAAAGCTTGTATTTGGATTCCATCTCCGGCTTCATATCGTCATCCGGATCCGGAAGCGTGAATTTAACGGCAACCGATGAAATGAGAAGTATTATCGTAAAGAACGCGTATACGTAGAATCCTTTCGGGAACATCGGAAGTACCTTGGCGGGCTTTGAAGTGGCGCTCACCTGAATATAAGCAATGTAAATAAGTACCAAGCCGATAGCTGCAAGGAGTCCTCCGATTACCGCAAAGGGACTTCCTTTCTTTTTCATCTTGAGGTTTCCGAGTGACATGCAGGCAGAAACAACAGCGAAGGCTATGCCGATTAACATCAGCATTGATCCGATAAATGTAATGACCATTGAGCCTTCCGAAATCCAGCCCATTCTGAAGGCCCTGCCCATTTCGGATGTAAGACTTCCGTACGATATGCCCGATGTGAAAAGCGAAGTATTCTTGCTGATCATCTCGCATATTCTGGCGGGATTAAAGCTCGGAAAGAATATAAAGAACAACATAAGGAGTGTCACGGCACGTTGTGCATAGTAAAACTTTTCGGCCTTAACTTCTCTTTTTGAAACAACTGCTTCCATAAACTGTCTCCTTTTTTACTTGTAAGATAAGTATAAAATCCTCGAGTCTTTTGCGGTACGACAAAAATGCGATATAAATTACCCTAAAAATATTACCCCTGAACAGCTTTTAGGCAGTGAATAAAAAAGAGTTTCGCTTGCGAAACGCTCGCTCCGAGCGCGCCCTCTCCGTCCTCGCTTCGCTCGGCCACCTCTCCCAAAGGGAGAGGCAAGT
>CAVJJQ010000062.1:0-4747 GCA_963649755.1 bacterium
GCTAACGCGACCGCGCTCGGCGCGAGCGTTCCGCAGGCGGAACGCTTTTTTATTGAGAAAACCGCAGTTTTATAGTAAGATTATTTTGGGCTTTTGCATACGCATCACATGTAAATACCCGGTCATATATATTTAAATGGTTTTACACTAAAGAGAAGTTCTACTACCGTACATTAGCAGGAGGAAGGAATATGAGGAAGAAAGGAATTATGAGTCTGATTGCGGTCATGCTTGTGACAGCGCAGGTATTGACAGGCTGCGGAGGAAATTCGACGGCTACAACCACAGGCAGCGAATCAGAGGTAACCGGTCAGGATGGAAGTTTTGCGGAAGGTGCAAGTGCATCTGATGCAGAGGAAGAACATGAGGCCATCACCATAATGGATGCACAGCGAGATTACGGTGCACTCATCGAACTTGTTCACGAAAAATATCCGGAGATAAATATCGAGGTCGTGCCGTATCGAGGCCGCAACATGTCGGCCTACTGCAAACAACAGTTGGAAACGGGCATCATGCCTGATATATATTCAACGACTCAGGCGTGGGACGGTGAACTTCAAAAAGAAAATCTCGTCGATTTAAGCTCCTACAGTGTCGTGGAAGTTTACAATCAGGCAAGGCTTGAGGATTATGCCGTGGACGGCGGACAATATCTGCTGCCCTTTGATTTTTCAATTACGGGAATGCTCGTAAACGCATCCTTACTTGATAGAAACGATATAGAAATCCCCACGAGCTTTGCACAGCTTCGAGATGAAACGATACCCGCTCTCAAAGAAAAAGGAATCAAGACTTCGGACTGCCTCCTGGATTTGCCGGGATCGGCATTCAACTATTTCTTTAACGCAAGCTCATCCGTATACATGAATACCCTTTCGGGAAAGGATTGGAGAAATGATTTTACCGATCTTGACTCGGATACGTTTGCATCCGGAAATGAAGGCATAGAAGAGTGCCTTAAATATTTCCAGCAGTGGATTGACTGCGGCCTGATTAATTACGATGATTTGAGTAGTAATTATTCCGCTTGCCTTAAAAACTTCCTGGAAGGAAACACAGCTTTTCTGGTAGGAACGGTGAAACAGTTCTCCCAGAACGACGACGGTTCCGGGGATCAGTATAAACTTATGCCGTTTTTCTCGGAAGACGGCACTTCAAATACATACATCACATCCCCGACACGTTTCTACGGCCTCAACAAAGAACTTGAAGAGCCCGGAAACGAGCAGAAGTTGGAAGACGCACTTCATGTTTTGGAAGTCATTTCGACAAATGAGGGATATCTTGCATTAAACGGTGAACAGTCTACGAATATGTGCTCCATAAATGAGTTCAAGATTTCAGAGGATTCACCGTATGCTGAGGCTGTAAAGCAGGTAAGTCTTGGCTACAATATGAACCTTGTCTACACGGGGTGGGATAACTATCTCGTTCCCGTCGGTGAGGCGTTGCTTAGTTGGATAAAGGGTGAGAGCACCGGTGAGGAAGTCGTTTCGGCGATTGATGAGACAAAAAAACAACTTAAAGAGAACGGTACGACATATTATGCCGAAGTAACGGAGGAACTCGATACTGTTCAGGCGGCGCAGCTTTCGGGACAGATGTTCCTTCATGCTACGGGCGCGGATGCCGCACTCATTTCCTACAATGTATACAGTCCGGATGTCCCGGCGCTTATGGAAAACAGCTATGGCGCCAATGGTCACATCCTTCCGGGCATGCTTTCGGAAGAGTATATCACCATCTTCCTGCCGACAGGCTGGTATGATACACTGCAGACCCTTGAAAAAACAGGGGCTGAGATAAAGAAAATGGCAGAAGAGGGCTGCGATTCCAGAGGAACGGGGTACCATTATCCCTATGTATTTATGACAGCGGATGGAAATCCCTTAGAGGATGACAAGACGTATACCGTTGTTGTCTGCGGCTACAATAAGGCTGAAAAGGAAACTCTGGGACTCATCGATACGGGAATAGTCGGTCTTGATGCCGCAAAGGAATATCTCCTTAAAGTGGGAGAGGTTTCAACGGCAACACTTGATGATTCATTGGTACAAAATTAAAATCGAAATGCTGGATGCGGTATTTTTCGTTTAAAAGCGGAGAAATTACAAATGTCCGAGAAACTGAAAGTCGGGAAAAAACGAAATAAAGTGTTCACCCATATGGTGATTATTGCGCTGATCATTGTGGTTTGCTTGGGCGGACTTTGTTTTTTTAACTATACAAAGGATATGATTTACGAGGAGTCCGTATCACAGCTTAATGAGCTCTGCGTGCAGGTTATAGAAAAACTGGAAACGCAGATGGAAATTCAGTGGGATTATGTAAGCAGATTTGCCGAAAACTGCGATAAGATTAACAGCATGGAGCAGGAGGAGATAGCGGAAACAATTGACGACTATGAGAGCTATCTTTCACCATCCGGGTCTAAGCTTCTGCTAAGAGCGATTGATGAAAAAGGATGTTATTATACAGCGGAAGGACGTCACGGTCAGTGGACAGGTCTTGACAAACTGGACAGGGATGTATCGACACAGAACTTCCTTATTACGAACTGGCTTGATGATACGTACTATATGGCATTTGTGATAAAGTCCTCAGGTAACCTGACTGTAGACGGAAATAAGATTACTCATTATGTGCTGCTTAGAACTATGGATGATATGCAGAAATATTTCCACAGTACGGCCTTTGGCGAGCAAAATATGCTCTATATCATTGACCAAAACGGACACGTTATGGTTAAAGACGGAAATCTTGAAGGCATTGAGTTTGAGGGGAACAACCTGTTTAAAAATTTTGCGGATTTGACATTTCCACACTTTGGAAGTTTTGAAGATGTACTTGCTGAGGCAAGTGCGGACACTTCGATCTGTACGGACGTAAAGATAGGAGACAAAAATGTCTTTCTGCTATACGACAGTACGCCCAGGTATGAGTGGGGAGTGTTGTATCTGGTGTCCTCCGATGATGTTGCCACATCCACTGCGGAGATGATAAATGCGGTAATCAAAATGGTGGGGATTTTACTCCTGCTCATCGTTCTGGCGGTCATTGTGTCCTTCGCAATCCTGTCGCGCTCTATCTACAATAGGAAGGCATTGGAAATCAAGATAGAGAGCGAGAAAAGACTGGAAGCGGCAAACCGCGTCCTTGAAGATACAAACATCAAACTCGAACAATCGTATAAAGAGACAGAGAATGCCTTGGAGACGGCCCAAAAGGCGACAAAGGCGAAGAGTAATTTCCTTGCAAACATGTCTCACGATATCCGTACCCCCATGAATGCCATCATCGGACTTACAAAGCTGATGGAAGGCGATATCGACGACAAAGAGAAGATGCATTACTATATCCAGAAGCTTGAACATTCCGGCAATTACATGCTGGGTCTCATAAATGACATTTTGGACATGAGCAAAATAGAATCCGGCGAGGTTCAACTTAATCAGGGACCGTTAAAGATGGCCGAACAGGCAGGTCAGATAGAGAGCATCATCATGTCCCAGAGTGCAGAAAAGAACCAGAACTTTACGGTCACGGTTCACGAGGTTACCCATGAATATCTGATTGGCGACAGTATCCGCGTAAGGCAGATATTCATAAATCTTTTAAATAACGCGGTTAAATATACTCCGGTCGGCGGTTCCATATGCTTTGAGATAAGAGAGATACCCTGCGATAAGGAGGGGTGTGCAACCATACTTACCTCTGTTATTGACAATGGCATCGGTATGACACCGGAATACTTGGAGCATATCTTCGAGCCCTTTACACGAGAGGAAAGCTCCGTTACGAATAAGATTCAGGGCACGGGTCTTGGCATGTCCATCACGAAGAGTCTTGTTGACCTTATGGGCGGCGAGATACGGGTGGAAAGTAAGGTCGGCAAAGGCACGAGGTTTGATGTGCTTCTTACCTTGCCGATAGATACCGAAAGAGAATACGACGCACACGTAAACAGCGTACTCCTGATTTCAGACGAAGAAATTTTTGTTGAGAATATGGAAGCATCTCTTAAGGGAAAGTCGGTTGAATTTACGTCGGCATCTGCCGTAGAAGAAGCGGTGACTTCACTTGATGAAAGAAAGCCTGATGTAATCATCCTCTCCGGATATCTCGAAAATAAGAATCTTACAGGTATTGTAAAGGATTTAAGAGAAAAGGCGGGAGAAGATGTGCTTGTTTTCTGCAGCGACTATGCCCACAAGAGTCTTGTGAAAAATCTGCTTACGGAATGCGGAGTGGATGGCTTTATACCTCGCCCGTTCTTCTTTGATAACTTTTCACGTGCCATTGAATGTGCGCGGACGAAGAATGACAATAATGACAGTGAGAGAAGATCGCCGCTTAGCGGTAAGCGTTTCCTATGCGCCGAGGACAATGAACTCAATGCGGAGATCCTTGACGCACTTCTTTGCACACATGGCGCATCCTGCGTAATCTATCCTTCGGGAGTTGAGATAGTAGAAGCATTTGCGGATGTGAAAAAAGGTGATTATGACGCTATCCTCATGGATGTTCAGATGCCGAAAATGGATGGAATGCAGGCAGCACGTGCCATCAGAAGCAGTGATAATCCGCTTGGAAGAGATATTCCGATTATTGCCATGACAGCGAATGCATTCAGCTCGGATGTACAGGACTGCCTTGCGGCGGGAATGGATGCCCATTTGGCGAAACCTGTTGACCTTGCATCTTTGGAAAGAACACTTCATGATGTCCTGACAAAAAAATCAGT
>CAVJJQ010000062.1:4848-15278 GCA_963649755.1 bacterium
ATGGGGTTGTCGCATTAACGGCAGCCCCATTTTAAAAATTTACCGGCATCATTTGGAATCAAAGTGCTTTTTTCTCAACATTTTTATTAAAAAGTTATTTGTATTATGAAAGCTTTTTTAGTAGAATAAGTTGAACTTTAGATGTGCAGGGTTTTATGGACGACAGAATTGTTGGTATTTTAATAGAATCACTTGGGAAGATATTGCTTGCGGGTATCAAGGTTACGATTCCGCTTACGATAATAGGCTTTTCACTTGCAATGGTCATAGCTTTGCTGATGGCTCTTTTTCAGTATGCAAACGTAAAGGTTTTAAAGACGGTTGCAAGGCTGTATATATGGATATTCAGGGGAACTCCTCTTTTGGTACAGTTATTCTTGGCTTATTTCGGACTTCCGAAGCTCGGAATTGTAATGGATGCTTTTCCCTGTGCGGTCATGGTCTTTGCGTTAAATGAGGGTGCATATTGTGCGGAAACCATGCGTTCGGCACTTGAGGCAGTTCCGAAGGGACAGATCGAGGCGGGATACTGCGTCGGCCTAAATTACTTTCAGACAATGATTCATATTGTACTGCCGCAGGCTTTCAGAACGGCCTTTCCCCCACTTTCGAATTCCGTCATCGGAATGTTAAAGGATACCTCCCTTGCGGCTACGATTACGGTTGCGGATATGTTCCAGCAGGCGGAGAGAATTGTCGGGCGTACCTACGAGCCTTTATGGGTTTATTCGGAACTTGCGCTTATTTATCTTGTTTTTTCAACATTTCTTACAGTGTTACAAAGAAAGAGCGAGAAAAAGCTTAATGCCTACAACGACAAGGATGCTTCAAACGGAGGTACAAAATGAGTATGATAGAAATCTCCGGTGTGAAAAAATCTTTTGGCGGCAGTAAGGTATTAAAGGGAATAGATTTAACCGTAAATAAGGGAGACGTCATTGCGATATTGGGACCCTCCGGTTCAGGAAAAACAACCTTCCTTCGCTGCATCAATTTCCTCGAAAGAGCGGACGGCGGAACCATCGCCTTTGACGGCGAAAAATTTGATTTAAAGAGTATTCATAAAAGAGACATAAACAGGCTTCGCAAAAAGACGGCCTTTGTATTTCAAAATTACAACCTCTTTGCGAACAAGAGTGTTCTCGAAAATGTTTCAATAGGACTTAGGGTCGCAAGAAAAGTAAGCAAGGCCGAGGCTGAAAAGAAAAGCCTTGAAATGCTTGAGAAGGTAGGACTTAAGGATAAAGCTTCAAGCTATCCGATTCAGCTTTCGGGAGGGCAACAGCAGAGAGTTGCGATTGCAAGAGCGCTTGCGACAGACCCCGAAGTCATTTACTTTGACGAACCGACCTCGGCGCTTGATCCGGAGCTCATCGGTGAAGTGCTTTCCGTTATGAAAAACCTTGCGGATGAGGGCATGACCATGCTGGTGGTGACGCATGAGCTTAACTTTGCAAAAAACGTTTCCACGAAGGTGATACTTCTCGAAGACGGTATAGCGGTTGAGAGCGGTGCGACAAAGGATTTCTTTGAAAATCCCAGAGAGGTGCGTTCGAGGGAATTTATCAAAACGATATCCGCAATACATGAATGAGGAGGATTTTTATTATGAAAAAGAAATTTTTATCGATGATGCTGATGCTTACGACGGCACTTTCTTTTTGCGCGGGATGCGGAAGCACCGAGGCAAAAAAAGACCTTCTTTCCGATATTAAGGAAAGAGGCTATATAACGGTTGCAATGGAAGGCACCTGGGCTCCGTGGACCTATCACGACGAAGATGGTACCCTTACCGGTTTTGACGTAGAGGTGGCAACTGCAGTTGCAGACAAGCTCGGTGTTTCGGTACAGTTTGAAGAAGGCGAATGGGACGGCCTTCTTGCAGGCGTTCAGAGCGGACGTTACGATATAATGGTTAACGGCGTCGGCTACACCGAGGAAAGAGCCAAGGCTTACAATTTTTCCGATCCTTACTGCTTTAATAAAACAGCATTAATAGTTCGCGGCGACAATGAAGATATAAAGTCACTTGAAGATCTAGACGGAAAAACAACCTGCAATTCCGCAAACAGCACTTATCAGCTCACAGCCGAAGAATACGGTGCAACCGTTCTTGATGTGGAAACGCTTGACGGCACACTTGAAATGGTGCTTGCCGGCACCGACAGAGCGGATGCGACTTTGAATGCCGAGGTTTCGTTCCTTGACTATATGTCGGAGCATCCGGACGCAAACCTTAAGATCGTTGCATACGCACCCGATGTGGAAAAGGTTTGCATCATAATGCCCAAAGAAAATACGGACGAATTAAGGGATGCGATTAACAACGCGATAGACGAGCTTCGTGCGGACGGAACACTTAAGGAACTTTCGGAAAAGTATTTCGGCGGAGATATCACATCCGAAGAGTAAGACGGTACAGAGGTACTTTTATCCGGATAAAATGTAAAGGTAGAGAAAAACATGTCTAAGGCTTTTTTGCTTGGTGCCCTTGAAATAGCCAGGGTTAAAGATACGGAAGATTTACTGATAACGGGTTTCGGTAAAGGAAAGGTGGGCACGGGTACGGCGGTTTATGCCGTAAACGTCGGTGATGACTATCCCGCAAGCGCACTTTTCAGAATTTCCGAGGTATACGTGGTCGAAGATTCAAAAATGGTTTTAACTGACGAGGCAGAAGACCGCGTCATGACGATTAAGATTGAGAAAGGTATCCACTATAGGTTTAAGAGAGGTACCGTTCTTTATACAAGAGAGGCTGAAAATCAGGAGATTTCGGACGCATATTTGAATGCGCTCGGAAACAGCTTTGTAAAAACCTTAAAGCTTGATATAAGGGAAGTTGAGCTTAACATCCTGTCGGTAACGGATCTTTTCGAAATTTGCAGATTGAACGGATTCTTCCTTGCGGAAAAGGGCGATACCCTTACGGAAGAAGAAAAGAATACAAACAGAGAGCGACTTGGCATCGTCTTTAATAAGCTTTGTGAGAAAATTTTAAGCGTCGATGAGATTTATTGTTTATATTCACGCGTTACGAACGAACCTTTTCTTTTTACCAATGTACTGAAAAAGAAAGAAGGATTTCTTTGTACGCCTTTGAATATCAGACTCATTCCGAGAGCTTACAAGGATAAGTTCGCAAAGGAATATCCGAATGACAAGTATGAGTTTAGACTTATTAAAAACGGTGAAAGTAAAACCGGAATAAAGGATTTTCTATATGAGTCGTTTTATGTTAACGGAGCGGACGGAGTCGAAATCGTTTCGGCACAAACGCCGATTTCGAAAGATGCTTTGGTAAAGCGGGATGAGTCGGACGAGTCCGTGGCCAATCCCGATTCGTTAAAATGGATGTTACTCTTGGCAGAGCACGGCAAGCCGGAAAATGACGAAGAAGAGATTAATTACAATCTGTATTTTCAGTTTATGTGCATAAATCTTGTAAAGGGTAAGTTTTTGATTCCCGCGCGTCTTGAAGGCAGTGAAGGTACTGAAGGCGGTTTACTGAAGCCCGGTAAGGACGACAAGATAATGTTTGCAACGCAGACAGGAAAGGACGGTAAACTCGCTGTGAGAATGTATACGGATTTGAAACACTTATATGCATCGTATCCCGGCGAAAGTTATGTGGTCCGGGGAATGGACAAACTCATAGACAAGTTTGATGCGGCCGTGAATATCGGTCAGGGTCAGAAAGCCGTCGGCTATATTACGAAGGAGCTTTACGATAAGTGTAAAGCGGTAGGAAACAAATAAGGTGATTTCTGCGTGCCGGTTTATCCTATACTAAATGCAGTAAAACCGACATAGCGGATAGATAAAGGTAAATTCCTGCGTGCCGGTTTATCCGGCGCGTGAGGTTTAAGAAAGAAGCAATTTTTAATGACAGAAGGTTCTATTTCAAAGAAAATTCTTTTGTTTGCTCTGCCCGTGTTTTTGGGGCAGTTACTGCAGCAATTGTACAACGTGATTGACTCGGTTGTTGTGGGAAATGAGCTTGGCAAGGAAGCGTTGGCGGCTGTAAGTTCTTCGGGCAGTCTTATTTTTTTGGTCGTAGGGTTTGTAAACGGCCTGTTCGTAGGCGCCGGAGTCATAATCGGAAACAGATACGGAGCAAAGGATTATGAGGCGGTGCATACAGCAGTCCACACGGCGATTGCCTTTGGCCTCATATCGGGACTTGTGATGACGATACTCGGAGTGCTCCTTTGCCCCTATATATTGACATGGATGGACACGCCTGCGGATGTATTTTCAAATTCCGTTCTTTATCTAAGACTATATTTCTGCGGTGGACTGTTTAACGTAATGTACAATACCTGCTGCGGTATCTTTCAGGCGGTCGGAGACAGTAAGCATCCGCTTTATTATCTGATTTGCTCGGCAATAGTAAATACCGTTTTGGACGTTCTGTTCGTGGTGGTATTTGATTTCGGAATTGCGGGAGCTGCAATCGCAACGGTTTTGGCGCAGGGCTTAAGCGCGTTTCTTGCTTTTATGAAATTGACGCGGGTTACCGGAGTTGAAAAGGTAACGGTAAGGGATATAAGAATTGATCCCGAAACCCTTGCCTCGGAATTGAAGCTTGGTATTCCAACAGGAATCCAGAATTCGGTTATTGCCATAGCCAATGTAATAGTTCAGTCAAACATCAATGCCTTCGGCTCGGTTGCAATGGCGGGCTGCGGAAGCTACTTTAAACTTGAAGGCTTTGCTTTCCTGCCGATTACGAGTTTCTGCTCGGCGCTTACCACCTTCACGAGCCAGAATATGGGCGCAAACAACATGGACAGGGCAAGGCGCGGAATGCGGTTTGGCATCATTTCGGGAGTGTCCTGTGCGGAGGTTATAGGAATTGTTCTTTTTCTGTTCGGAGCGGTATTTTTAAGAATGTTTTCAAGCGAGCCGGATGTCATCGAATACGGTGTTTCCCAAATTCATGTGGAAGCGTTGTTCTATTGCTTTCTTGCCTATTCACACTGCATGGCGGCGGTTTTGCGCGGTGCCGGGAAAACAACGGTTCCCATGTTTGTAATGCTTGGTTGCTGGTGCCTGTTCAGAATCACCTATATCACCATAGCGGTTAGGCTCTTCCCCGTGATCAGGACGGTTTTCCTGGCCTATCCGATTACATGGAGCATGAGCTCACTCATATTCACAATTTACTATCTGAAGGTGAAAATTTTCAAGGTAAAGACGGCCTGATTGTTGTTTTTTAACTGTGAGGTGTTATCATTTTTCCTATACAGGAAAATAAAAAAGAGGTTAGCGTGAAGAATTTTATTTTTGATATAGACGGAACCCTGTGGGATACGACGGGTGTGGTCGCAAAAGCCTGGAACAGGGCGGTTTCCGAAAGCGGTATTGCGGAGATTAAGGATATCCATATTACGAAAGAAATGCTGATGCGGGAATTCGGAAAGCCGATGGACGTGATTGCCGATGACCTGTTCGGAGATATAGATCCTTATAAAAAGGCGGAGCTTTTAAAAAACTGCTGCAAGTATGAACACGAAGCAATTCTTGAATGCAACGACGATCTTTCATACAAGGGAATGCGCGAAACATTAAAAGCACTTTCAAAGACGCACAAGCTTTTTATAGTAAGCAATTGTCAGGACGGCTATATTGAGCTCGTGATAAAGAAAAACGGACTTGAGGGCCTTATCACAGACTTTGAGTGTTTCGGACATACGGGGCTTTCAAAAAGCGAAAACATTGCGCTTGTTATAAAAAGAAACGATTTGGAGATTAATGAAACAGCTTATGTAGGGGATACTCTCGGGGATTTTGAGGCGGCTAAGCCGAATGGTCTTTACTTTATTTTTGCGTCTTACGGATTCGGAAACGTACCGGATGCCGATTTGACGATTAAAAGTTTTGAAGAACTTACGGCTGTTTAGAGAGAGGTATTATTATGAGCGATTTAGACAATCTTGAAGCATTGAAAAGAATGCTTGAACACAGGGATGAGGATGAAGCCAAGAAAACCTTTGAAAAAGAAAAAAGGTTCATTTCCGACGCGACAAAGGTATATCTCGGCTGCGGAAACAAGACATCAGGAATTCAGGCATACGAGCCCAAGGAAATGATAGCCTTTTTGACACGCCCCGTCAGTGAGGTAAAGGAAAAGATGGGCGGCGAATGGGCAGAAATGAGCGACGATGATTTCGAAGCCTTCGCGTACAAGATGCGGCAGAAGATTCAAAAGTCGACATCATTAATCAACTGGGAATCATAGGTAAAGTATATGGAATACGGATTTAAGGAATTTAAACCCGCTGAAATCATCAGCGGGCATGTTAAAGTCGGAGAAAAAAACAGATTCGGCAATGAGTTTGATGCAAACAGTCTTTACTTTACAAAAGACGGTAAGCCCTGGATAGGTGTAATGGGCGAATACCATTTTTCGAGAGACAACAGGGAAAACTGGAAGACCGAGCTTTTAAAGATGAAGGCAGGGGGTGTGACGATTGTCTCGACCTACCTCTTCTGGATTTATCATGAGGAAATTGAGGGCGAATGGAACTTTGAGGGAGACAACGATTTAAGAGCCTTCCTAAAGGATGCCACTGAAGCCGGACTTTACGTATTTTTGCGAATCGGTCCCTGGGCGCACGGAGAATGCAGAAACGGCGGACTTCCGGATTGGCTTGTAAACAAGGGAATTAAATTAAGACAGGACAATCCCGAATACTTAAGCTACGTCTATAAATGGTTTAAGAAGATATACGAAAACTGCAGTGAGTTTTTCTTTAAGGACGGAGGCCCTGTTATCGGAGTTCAGATTGAGAATGAACTTACGGATGATGCCTTCCACATTCTGACACTTAAGAAGATGGCAGAGGAGATAGGTTTCAAGGCACCTTACTTTACCGCTACCGGTTGGAATGCGCGTTTCGGCGCACACCTTCCGCTTGAGGAAGTGCTTCCGATATTCGGAGCCTATGCGGATGCACCTTGGTCCGACAAGATTTCGGAACTTCCGCTTTCGCCTCATTATGCTTTTTACACGGACAGAAACGATTCGGGAATCGGAGTCGACCTTATAAAAGAAACACCCGAGGATGGATGGCGTATTCCTTATGAAAAATATCCTTTCTGTACCTGTGAAATAGGACCCGGAATGCAGTCAACGCATCACAGACGCGTAATTATGACGGGTATGGATGCGTACGCAATGTCGCTTGTAAAGCTCGGAGCCGGCAACAATTTGATCGGATACTATATGTATCATGGCGGAGTAAACAAGCTCGGCAAGCTTTCAACTTTAAATGAGGATAAAGCGACCGGCTATCCGAATGATTATGCAAATTTGAGCTATGACTTCGGAACCTGCATCTCGCAGTACGGCGAGATAAGAGAGCAGTACAGATTGTTAAACGAGCTTCATCTGTTTGTAAATGATTTCGGAGATATTTTAGCTCCCATGGAATCGGTCGGGGCAAGTGAGTTTGTGAAGGAAACAGATTTATCGGGCCTTCGCTACTGCATGAGAACCGACGGAAAGTCGGGCTTCATATTCGTAAACAACTATCAGAGACACGCACATTTGCAAGCCCACAAGGATGTGGTATTTAAGGCACTTGACGTTGAATTTATGCCTTTAAACGTAGGAGAGGACAGTGCGTTTATTCTTCCGTTTAACTTAAAATTAGGCGGCGATGTTTTAAAGGCTTCAAATTGCCAGCTTCTTTGTAAGGATGACGATACCTACTACTTTAAACACATACCGGGCAATAATCCGACCTTTGTGTTTGCGGACGGAAGCGTTTATACAGGTAAGACCGTTGTGAAAAGAGACGGTTACTCTATCGTCACACTTCCCGCATCCGAGGTGCGTTTCTTAAGAAAGCTTGACGGAAATGTGACTATCGGGAACAATGAGGATCTCTATCTTGAAGACGGTGAAATCAAAACGGTTGAAAGTAAAAATGCCGGATTCAGTCTGGAAGTGGTTAAACCCGCAAACATTTCTTTATACGATTATGAACTTACTATCGGCGGAAAAAGAAAGCTTACCTGGATGAAACTTTCCGTTACCGGACCCGAAGGCTTTGTAACGATAAAGCGCGATGATTATGACGTTGCCCAGATTTATGCGGACGGCAAGCTCGTCGCCGACAATTTCAATGAGTTCATAAACTGGAGAGTTCCGGCAAAGCTTCTTTATAATCATGAGTGTTACCTCGTAATGAGCGAGCTTAAGGATGATTTCTACGTAAATAAAGACGACGTAGAGAAGGTCTCAAAGGAAAGATAAATTCATTTCTAAAAAAACAATAAAAATCAAAAATCCCTCTTGCACTTTTGTGTAAGGGGGATTATAAATATATACGTGAATTGAATTAGCACTCAATAAATTCGAGTGCTAACAAAGTTAAAATAAACAGGAGGTTCGTTATGAAGTTAAATCCACTTAACGACAGAGTCGTATTAAAGCAGCTCATAGCTGAGGAAACTACAAAATCAGGAATCGTAATTCCCGGACAGAACAAGGAAAAGCCCCAACAGGCAGAGGTTGTGGCAGTCGGACCCGGCACCGAAGATGTTAAGATGCAGGTAAAGGTCGGCGACAAGGTTATTTATTCAAAGTATTCGGGCACCGAAGTTAAGCTTGATGATGATGAATATATTATTGTAAAGCAGGATGATATCCTTGCTGTGATTATGTAATTTAGGAGGACATTAAGATGGCTAAAGAGATTAAATACGGAGCAGACGCAAGAACAGCTCTTGAAGCAGGCGTTAACAAACTTGCCGATACAGTAAGGGTTACACTGGGACCCAAAGGAAGAAACGTAGTACTTGACAAGTCATACGGCGCTCCCTTGATTACAAACGACGGTGTTACAATCGCAAAGGAAATCGAGCTTGAAGATGCTTTTGAAAACATGGGCGCTCAGCTTGTAAAGGAAGTTGCAACCAAGACAAACGATGCCGCAGGTGACGGTACCACAACGGCAACCGTTCTTGCACAGGCTATGATAAACGAAGGTTCCAAGAACCTTGCGGCAGGTGCTAACCCCATCGTACTCAGAAAGGGTATGAAGAAGGCAACCGATAAGGCTGTTGAAGCAATCAAGAACATGAGCCAGAAGGTTAACGGACCTGAGCACATTGCAAGGGTTGCCGCTATTTCGGCAGGCGATGACAAGGTCGGCGAAATGGTAGCAAAGGCTATGGAAACTGTTTCAGGCGACGGCGTTATCACTATTGAAGAGTCAAAGACCATGGAAACCGAGCTTGAGCTTGTAAAAGGTATGCAGTTTGACCGCGGCTACATTTCAGCTTACATGGCAACGGATATGGACAAGATGGAATCCGTTCTTGACGATCCTTATATACTCATTACAGATAAGAAGATTTCAAACATCCAGGAGATTTTACCTTTACTTGAGCAGATCGTTCAGGCAGGTGCAAAGCTCTTAATCATCGCAGAAGACGTTGAAGGCGAAGCTCTTACAACCTTAATCGTCAACAAGTTAAGAGGCACCTTCAATGTAGTAGCCGTTAAGGCTCCCGGATACGGCGACAGAAGAAAAGAAATGCTTAAAGATATCGCAGTTCTTACAGGCGGTCAGGTAATTTCTTCGGAACTCGGACTTGAGCTTAAGGATACCACGATGGATATGCTCGGCCGTGCCAAATCGGTAAAGGTTCAGAAAGAAAATACCGTAATTGTAGACGGCTGCGGCGACAAGGCAGACGTAACCGCACGTATCGCACAGATTAAGGCTCAGATTGAGACCACAACCTCAGACTTCGATAAAGAAAAACTTCAGGAGAGACTTGCAAAGCTTTCAGGCGGCGTAGCAGTTATCAGAGTAGGTGCAGCTACCGAAGTTGAAATGAAGGAAGCTAAGCTTCGTATGGAAGATGCTCTTGCAGCTACCAGAGCAGCAGTTGAAGAAGGTATCATCTGCGGCGGCGGTGCAGCATATATCCACGCATCCAAGGAAGTCAAGAAACTCGCAGAGACCCTTTCGGGTGATGAGAAGACAGGTGCAAACATTGTCCTCAAGGCTATGGAAGCTCCTCTTTATCACATTGCCGCAAACGCAGGTCTTGAAGGCGCGGTTATCATCAATAAGGTTTACGAGTCCGAAGTCGGCGTAGGCTTTGATGCATACAACGAAAAGTACGTTGACATGGTAAGCGCAGGTATCCTCGATCCCGCAAAGGTAACAAGAACCGCACTCCAGAACGCAACCAGCGTTGCATCAACCTTCTTAACAACCGAATCCGCAGTTGCTACCATCAAGGAGCCCGCTCCCGCACCGGCAGCCAACCCCGGAATGGGCGGAATGTACTAAGACTTAGCTAGATAGAATATTTGAATCCCCATGCTTTGACAACATGGGGATTTTTCGCTATATAGGAAATTGCTCCGCGTGGGAGAGCCAAGTCCCTCTCAGTCACCTACG
>CAVJJQ010000063.1:0-15216 GCA_963649755.1 bacterium
GCTGTCACCGTAGGTGACTGAGAGGGCTAGAGCTGTCACCGTAGGTGACTGAGAGAGACTTGGCTCTCCGGAGGAGAACTTTCCTATATAGCAAAAAAGCGCCGGTCATTGACCGGCGCTTTCTGTTTATTTCCATTATAAAATCAACTATTCCTTAACTCCACCAATGGTAAGTCCGGTTACGAAATATCTCTGCAAGAAAGGATACAGGCAGACGATAGGAAGCATGGTAGCGATTGTAGCTGCGGAACGAACGGAAACCGGAGTCACTGCGCCGGCACTGGTTGTGGCCGATGCATTGGCAGCACTTCCGCTCTGCTGCATTACGGAGCTTAAAAGCTTCATCAACTCGTACTGCAATGTTGTATACTCTGTTTTCATACGATTATACAACATTGCATCAAACCAGGAGTTCCACTGGTATACTGCAACGAACAGAGCAACGGTTGCATATACAGGCTTACATAACGGAGAAATAATTCTTGAAAAAATCGTCCAGTATCCGGCTCCGTCAAGCTGTGCAGATTCTTCCAGGGAATCCGGAAGACCTAACATGTAGGTACGAATTACCAGCATATTCCACGCACTGACCATGCCGGGAATCACATATACCCAGAAGCTGTTGGTGAGATGCAGATTCTTATATAAAAGGAAAACCGGAATCAACCCGCCATTTACATACATGGTAACAACCCAGAACAGGGAAAGCTGTGTCTTGAAAAGGAAACGCTTTCTACTTACGATAAAGGCAAGCAGTGCATTGGCTACAAGAGCAAGCAGCGTACCGATTACCGTTCTCAACACGGTAATATATGCTCCTGTCAGCATGTTCTGTTTTCCAAGAACAGTCTTATAATTTTGCAAGGTAAATTTACGCGGAATCAGATGAATTCCACCTCTTACCGCATCAATACCATCATTCAGTGAAATCGCCAAAGTATTCAGCACCGGATAAAGGGTAATCACCACGAAAGCGATCATAAACAAGGTATTGCATACAACGAATATTTTATCTCCAATTGAAGTTTTTCTTTTCATGCTTCTACCTCCCTAGAACAACCGCTCTTCACCGGTACGCTTTGCAATACTATTGGCAATGAGAATCAATGCGATGCTGACCACGCTCTTGAATATACCTGCTGCCGTACCTAAAGAGTAATCATTCTGACTGATACCCCATGTCAGAACGTAGATATCAATGGTATCTGAGACGCTCTTGATCAAACCGTTTCCTAACAGATACTGTACTTCGAAGCCGGCATTTAATACGTTACCGACATTCATCATTAGCAGAATCATAATGGTTGGCTTAATACCGGGAAGTGTAATATACCGGATCTTTGACCAGCGTCCTGCTCCGTCAATGGAAGCGGCCTCATAAAGGCAAGGATCAATGGCTGTAATGGCTGCCAGATAAATAATGGCATTCCAACCGGTTTCCTTCCAGCAGTTGGCAAAAGCAACAATGGGCCAGAAGTACCCCGGCTCCGCGAAGAAATTCACCGGTGTGTCTATAATGTTAAACTGTAACAGAAGTTCATTTACAATTCCTGAACTGGACAGGGCATCGTGCAGGATACCGGTAACAATAATCCAGGAGAGGAAGTGGGGTAAATATGAAATCGTCTGTATCATCTTTTTTCCGAATTTATTATGTACTTCATTTAACAGGATGGCAAAAACGATTGCCAAAATGAATGTGGTAACCAGATTCAGGACACCCATTCCCAATGTGTTTCGAATAACCTTCAGGAAGGTGTCATCTGAAAACAAAAACTTGAATTTATCAAGTCCGATAAACTTGGAACCAAAAATACCGTCCTTGGGCTTGTAATTCTCAAAGGCCATCAGCCATCCGACTAACGGCAGGTAATAAAAGATAAAACCGTAAATTACGAACAATCCGCCACAAATCAGGAGAAACTTCTGACGTTTGATTTCTTTCCATGTCACTTTTACGGATTGGGCATGATCGTTCTTTTTATTATTAACTTTCTTTAAAGAAGTGGTCATATCGTCCTCCTCATTTGATCTTAAGTATACTGTTATGTGAAACCTATTCAATTTATTTGGCAGCTACAACAAGTCATAATTCCGCTTATCATAGCTGCCAAAATTCAAATCCAAAAAATTACTGCATTTTTTTATTCTGCCAGACTTGCTCTTCTGTCAAGTTCTGTCTGCATCTCGTCAAGGAAATCCTGCGGATTCGTTGCTTCGTATGCACTCATGTATTCGCTCCATACGCTGTCGAAGTCAGATGCCATAACAACCTTAGGAAGCCATTCATGTTTAACTTCACCCATCTTAGTCCATGCAACACCACCTGCAGTCTCGGTAGTCATGTTGTTAGAATAAGAGTACATCGGGAACCATATGCCGGTTTCCTTAACAACGGAACCAACCATATCTACGTAGGTATCACAATCATAAGCTTTCAGACAGTCTACTAACGGAGTAGCAAGTCCTGCCTGGAACTCGGAAGGCTGCTCAGTAGGAGTCATTGCATTGATTCCGTCCCTGCTTGTTCCAAGCCACTGAGGGAAGTAGGAATAGCTGCAAAGGTGAGATGCCTGATATGCAGTATCTGCTGCCTGAGCTCTCTGCTCCTCAGTTCTGTAATATAAACCGTTCTCATCTACTTCATAGTCAACACCTTCTACACCCCAGAAACGAAGATCATGAATTTCCTGATCCAGACAGTCATTTAAGAAACGGAATGCGGTCTCAACATCCTGGCAGCTGGTAGTAACTGCGATACCATTTGAAGTATTCTGGGTATCACCATAGGTGTGCCACATCTGATCCATACCTGCTTCGATGGTTAAACCAAGGGGTACATAATTGCAGCCCAATTCATCTAAGCCCTGCTGTGTAAATACATCATTTACGGTGTAAGCAAAATCCCACCACTGATCACACATACCAAGTACAGCACCGGTAGAAAGCTTTGCGATGTACTCATCATATGTCTGAGTAGCAAATTCGGTATCAATCATACCCTTGTTGTATTCTTCATTCAGCTTGGTGAAGTATTTCTTCGTTGTCTCAGTAGTATTGTAGTCAACGATCTTCATGTTCTCGGTATCAACGATAACGGAACCGTCATTCGGATATCCATCAAGGAACTGTCCTGCATTTTCAATACAGAAGTATCTCCAGTCTTCGCAAAGAATGGTGTAAGGAATGTTCTTTGTTCCATCTTCCATGGTAGGGTTAGCTGCCATGTAATCTTCAATTACCTGGAAATAATCATCTAAGGTTTCGATTTCCGGATATCCGGCCCATTCAAGAACTCTAACCTGAATCCAGAAAGCTTCATCATTATGAGTTGTGGTCTTGTCTTCGCCATACCTGTTCTGGAATACGTTAGCCCAGTAAATATGTCCATCATCCTGACGGAACTTATCCCACTCTTCATCGGTATACATTTCCTTAATGTTAGGATACTTCTCAATGTAATCATCCCATGCTACCAGAGCACCTGCGTCGTAAAGAGCCATCATGGAATCACCGCCATTGATGAAATCCGGATACTCGCCGCCGGCTACGATCATTCCGATTGCTTCTGCATCGGTCTGTCCGGTCAGCCAGGTTTCCTTAACTCTTACGCCTGTTTTCTTTGCAATGATTTCCTGAATATCGTTTCCGTCATCAATTTCGGAACCGGGCATTGCGGTAAACATTGTGAAATCTACGATTTCATCATCTGCATATTCCGTCTTAGTTTCTGTTGAATTGGAATCAGCGGAATCTGTAGATTTTGTAGTGGTCTCTGTTGTTGAGGAATCACTACTGTCGGTGGAAGCGCCACACCCTGCAAGTAAAGATACAGTCATTGTAACGCCGAGTAACAAAGCTGTTAATTTTCTCAGTTTCATTTTTTACCTCCCTTTATGTCTTTGAAACATTTGATGATTCTATTTTAAATTTTTAACACGCGTACACAACCGGATAAACTCTATACAAAAACCGGAGAAACTATAGATTCCAAAATATTTCTCCGGTTTGTCCTGTCTTTATTCTGTTGCACCTGCATTTTTGCGGTATTTGCTGGGCGTACAGCCCTTTTGCTCAATAAATTTGCTAATGAAGTAATCGGTATCCCGGTACCCTACCTCCTCTGCAATCCGGCTGATTTTCTTATCGGTCTTCAGTAATTCCTGGGCTGCTTCATTGATCCGGTATTCACATAAATAATCTTTGAAAGACTGTCCGTATTTCTTCCGGAAAATTTGTCCCAGATAAGAGCTGTTTACGAAATATTTGGTACTTAAGTCATGAAGTGTGAGATTCTCTGCATAATGTTCCCGAACCTCACGTTCCACATCCTGCAGCACTCCCCGGGATACATTTTTGCGAAGCTGAATCAGATATTCGGCATATTCACAGGCAAACCGCCGCAGGTGAGCCCGGCTTCCACGGGTAATTCCCGCATCAAACACATTTTCACTGATGTACTGCATAACCTCTTCCTGATCTACGGATTCATCCTGCTCCACTGCCAGATGGATCAGTTGGAATAACAGATAATTGGTATTCATGGAAACCAGCTCTCTGGCCATCCCCAGAGCCTCCATTTCCTGAAACAGGTCATCCACACTGCCGTAAATACTGTTGGAATCGTTTTGTTCCACCGCCGTAATCAGCCGGTCAAGACTTTGCTTACAAAGAATGATCTTCCCTTCACCTACCTGGATTTCGTCTTCATAGCAGTAAACCGGTCTTTCCTGCCGGAAGCTTTTAAAAGACCGCAGCATACAGGCTGTCGAATAGGAATAGGAAAGCTTCTCCAGTCCATCTACTTCTTTTCCCGCAAGAAGGATAACCTCAAATGGCAGACGCTCATTAAGACGCTTTGCCAAACGCTCCAGAAACAGCTTGCTGTCCATTCCACGACTTTCTGCCATGTCTGCCCCGTAGAGAAAACCGATCTCGTATTCTTCCTCGTAATCATAGGCATCCCGTAGCAGATGGCTTCCGTCATCCTGCAAAAGCTCCTTTGTACATTCATACATCTGACTGCGCATTTCATTTAACTCTCTATCGGAAAGTTCCTCCAGCCGGGAAACACTTTTCATACTGATATGAATATACCGGAGCGCTCTGCTATCCATATTTAAATGCTCTTTCAGATAAGTCAGCTGCTCCTCCTTCTGCCTGCCCCGGAGTAATGCAATGAGATTTTGCTGCATCTGAATTTCCTGCACCCATCGCTCACTTTCTGCGTTCTGCTCCGTAACGGCCAAGCTGCTTTTGGCTTTGCGTACCAGCTCCAGCAGGGCATCCTGCTGTACCGGTTTTAGCAGATAATCCATACAGGAATAGCGAATGGCCTGCTGGGCATAGGCAAACTCATTGTATCCGCTAAGGACAATAAAAAACGTATCCAGAAGCAACTCCTCACGGACAGCCTTTATAAGATCTATCCCCGTCATCACCGGCATCTTAATATCAGTGATCACCAGATCCACCGGATTTTCCTTCAGATAGTCCAGTGCCACCTTTCCGTTAGAAGCCTTCTTTACAATTTCACAGCCTTCCTCTTCCCAGTTGATCAATACTGACAAGCCTTCCAAAATAAACGGTTCGTCATCTGTCAATAAAACCTTCATGTATTGCCTCCTCACAGTTCTGTAACTGCCTGATTTCTACTTGTCTGACACGGCCTGCAACGGAATCCGGATTGCCAGAAAGGTTCCGATTCCAACCTCTCCGTCCATTTCAAAGGACACCCTGTTCTGTGTTGCCATTTTCAGCCTCAGGCAGGCATTCAATACCCCAACATGCTTCTTTTTTCGGATATCTTCAATACTTACCCGGTTCATACCTTCATTTAAGTAACGGATCTCGTCCTCGTCCATTCCTCCTCCGGTATCCTCAACCTCCATAATCAGGCTATCTGCCTTTTCATACACCCGAAGATAAATCCAACATGGAGCGGACTTTTTTTCTACCCCGTGCACACAGGAATTTTCCACAAAGGTAACAAGAGTCAGCTTGGGAATCCTGAATTGCAAACAGGTGGGATTAACCAGAATCTCATAGGACAGCCGTTCTCCGAACCGATATTTCTGTAATTCCAGATATTGCCGGATATATTCCGTTTCCTGCTCAATCGTAATCTGATCTGTGGACCAGTCCACATTCTGCCGGATTAAAATCGCAAGTCGCTCCACCATGCCGGCGGTTTCCGTCTCATGCTTCAAAATACTATGCATCCGGACACTTTCCAGAATATTAAACAGGCTATGGGGATTGATCTGACTGTGCAGTGCCAGAAGCTCTGCCCGCTGCCTGGCCAGTTCAATTTCCTGTTTGTCCAGTCTGTCCTTATAAACTGTCCGGATCAGTTCCTTCATGCGAATCACCATTCGGTTATAATTCCGCATCAAAGCCGTAATCTCATCATTTCCTTCAATATCAGACAGCTCTTCCAAATCCTCCGTATCCATCCGTTCAAAGGCACCGCTTAGTATTCCCAATCGCCTTGTAAAGGAATAGTTAATCAGATACATCAGTATCACAGGAAGCAGTATATTAATCAAAACGAGACATAAAAGTAACGGAATATGCTTAACCATATTGGGTAGTGTCCCGTTTTCCGGCTGCATGACCAAAATACGGAATTTCTCTCCGCATATGGTAAAAATTCTCTCGTGACTGATTTTTTCTTTTCCCGTCAGTAATTCATAGTCTTTTTTTGTCTCGGAATGACCGTCATTGGAAAAAAGGATCCGATCTCCGGAGCAGACATACACCGGGGCACTATAACGCATTTCCTGAAAGTGGCGCACCAGACTGCTGTAATCCACATTGACACGAATAAACTTCTCGGACTTCAGATTCTTGTAATAATCCAGTCGCCGCAGGATGCTGATCTTTCTATGGCTCACCACATTCATGTCACTGCCTTTATAATAAAAGGAAATACAGATGTCCTTGTCCGTTTCCAGCATTTTCGCATATACCGGATCTTCAGCAAGAGCGGACGCACGATAAAACATGCCGCCGTTAACAATTCCCTCATTATCCCCATAAAGGATCACCTGAAACTCATCGGTACTCATGTTGGTAAAAAAGGGATCACCGGTAAATTCCCTGCTTTTTTCAAAGAAATCCAGCTTGGATTCAAAGGGTTCCTCCAGAAATTCGTTTAAGGTACGGTTAATATAAATGCTGTTGGTCAGTTCAACAGCCTGTTCAAAGGTGTTGGTGAGATCGGATTCCACGGCACCGGCAATGCTTTCAAATTCATATTTCTGTCTGGAAATCTCATTATCAATAACAATATAAAGAATCACACCATCCGTCAGAAAAAGAGGAGTCAGTACACAAAAAACATAGAGAATCATCAGCTTTTTTCGAATACTGTAACCATTGATTATATTCTGCAGCCAATTCCATAATTTTCTCATGTACTGCCTCCTCTTTTATAAAGATGGGATTACCAAATCCGGTAATTTCCGCTAAGGGCAAGAAAAGCAAAGAAATACAGGCAATTATCGTAATATCTCCGATCCCCCTGCCGAAGTGGAAGATTGAAAAACTCCTCCAGCCATCTGTGGGCGATCCGAACAGTTTCCTCGTCCTCTGTTCTTCCGAGTACTGCAAGAATTCCCTGGGTTGTGGTCACCTGCATGCCCACCGGATGAAGTGCCTTTTGATGTAAGCCGGTGCCGTCTGTTTCATAAATTTCATAGCGCTCTTCCTCGTTACGTGCGTCAAGAAATCTTAACAGCTTCTCAGTGGCTGCATATTGCCCGACATCGATTCCAAACCATTCATAGTCCAGACCGATATTGGCAACGGTTCGATATGCGTCGCTATAAAACCAGTCATGTCGATCCGTGGTCCATGGAAGGGGTCTGCTCATGGGAGTTCCGTCAAACTCTGCATATTCTGCGCTCATGCCGGTTTCCGGATGACAGGCTTTTGCCAGATATTCCCGGCTTACCCTGGCAGCCTCTTTAAAGAAGGGGCGATCCTCCTCATCTGCCCACAGAGCAAACAATTCGTAAAAATGGGGTAAATGATAGGACGGGTCCGTATAATCACTGCCCGGCACAAACAGGATCTGATGATTGTCCCTGTTCCACATAGGATATCCCGGTCTTCCGTTTTCTCCCTTATGCAGACAGGCTTTCAGTATTTTCTTTGCCTGACCGGAATAGCAGTAAATTCCTTCTCCGTCTCCCCAGCGATGGGAAGCGAAAAATAGTGCCATGGCAAAAAATTCTTCCCCATCCGGAGCCGCTCCTTCTGCGTTATGAGTTCCATCAAGACCACAGGACCAGGCAAAATACCCTTCGCTTTCTCCCCGGGTCATCCACATATTGGTGCATGCCCATTTCCAGATCCGGTCAAACTCTTCCTTTTTATCCATCTGAACACAGATCATCATGCCATAGGACATGCCTTCTGTTCTGGCATCATGATTTCCCGTATCTTCCAGATAACCCATATCCGGATCCACCGGATGATAAATTCTTTCTTCTTCACTTCCGTAGAAGAACGTCTCAAAAATTTCATTTAAACGATCCCTTATTTCCTGATCCCCTTTTCCGATCCGGGAAAATAGATTTCGATATTGTTTGGTTGTAAATGCAGACATAAAAACCCCCTTTGTATGTAATGATACTTAAAGTATATACACAAAGAAGGTTTTTTACTTGCCGGAAAATGTTCAATACTCACCAATTATTGCTATATAGGAGATTGCAAAGCAATTTCCTATATAGTAAAAACGCCGGTCGTTGACCGGCGCTTTCAGTTTGTTTTTCGTTGTAAAATTTCCTTTTTATGTAAATTTCCGGTCAGCAGTATGTGCAAATACACATACCATTGACAGAGCCAAGGTGAGAGCAAGTAGTACAGTGTCCGTCTCCTCTTCCAAACCCGTAACTGTTATCCGAATAGCCGCCACAGGTATACGTGCTCGGTGAATCAATAACCAGCCAACCGTCATAGCGTTTTTGGTCATCTCCGCATCCGCCACCGGCAATCTCGTCAAGTTCGTCGTCGGAAAGTTCGCTGTCTTGGGAATTGAGCTTTGCAAAATATGTATTTGCTTCTTCTGCAGTCAGTTCTATTTTGTTTTCTTTGGCGAGTGTGCCAAGTTCTTCTGCGGATTTTGCCTGTTTTGCTTTTTCAAGCAGCTCGGGTGCAAGTTTGTTTTTCATAATAACCTCCTGTATTTGTTTTTTATAGATATATACTTGCGTGTACAAGCTACTCTTTTGTATATGCAAGTTCTCCTTCAAAATAAACATTATTAATATTCGCCGTATGAATAGTGTCTGTCGGGATAGATGAGATATCTTTATCGATGTAAAGGAAATCTGCATATTTTCCGACTTCAATCGATCCTCTTTCATCATCGATTCCTAACAACTTGGCGCCGTTGATGGTCATAACATCCAAAGCCTGATTAAGTGTAATAAATTCGCTTGAAGAGAAAGGTTCGATTTCAGCTCCTTCCGGATAAGAAGACTTATCAGGATCCATGGTTCCGTTAACCGCAAGTTCAATGATATTTAAAATATCTGTCGGCCCGTAACTGTTTGATGGGTAGTCTGTAGAGGAAGCCATCACAATACCTCTGCTAAGCTGAGATTTTAAAGGATAGCCATGAATATACCAGTCAAGCGAGGAAAATTTAGATTCAATATCTGCAACTCCGTCATATTCATCATACGATTTTACATAAGTACGCCATCCGATATTGGTTGCCGAGGCAATATTATATTCAGCCATTAAATCCATTGTATCTTCCGTAAGAGCAAAACAGTGAGCTATTGAGTTTTTAACACCTTCTTTCGCGGTACTGCTTGCATTAACCATGGCATTTACAACTTGTCTGCAGGCGGCGTCGCCCGAAGTATGAACGTGAACCGATATTCCGTTCTCATTTGCTGTTTTGACAAGATAATTCATTTGCTCGTCTTCCCAGACTTGATTCCCGTGCGTTCCGTCTTTATACGGTTCAATGACCCAACCTGTCATTGTTTCAACGCATTCGCCGTCTCCGAAAAGTTTAATGCAATCCGGATTGAATCTGCTTGTAGTATATTTGTCCTTATATGAAACTATTTCTTCGATGCATTTATCCAAATCTTCTTCAAACGGGTCAATTTTGTAGGTTGCTTCCATGCAAATTTTTAATCCGTTGTTTTTATCATATTCACTGATTCCAATGAAAGCCGATTCGCCAAAATATGAAGTTAAAGCATCCAAATAATATGTATATCCATCCGCATGGAGTTTGTTTTGACCAATTTCAATAGCTTCGGCAAAATCATCGACAGAAATGAAGTTAGCCGGCTTTACAACTTTACTCATAACATAGTTCATGGCAACTTCACTTGCTAACCCGAGTAAGTTTCCTTGACTGTCTTTAGAGAAAGAACCGCCTTCAATAATTGTTTCTCCTGTCAAACCGGCCAATTCGATTGTTTTCGAGTTCATAAAAATGTTATGTCCGGTGTTATCAACCAAAACCATTGGCTTGTCGCTGCAAATCTTATCCAACTCTTCTCTGATATTGATGGTACCTTTCACGCTTCCAAGAGCAACGTTATCCCAGCCATAAGTAAAATACAGCTCGGATGAAGGATTTTTTTCACAAACTTCCGCAGCAAATTCAAGTAAACTGTCAACAGTCGTTGTTGTTCTCATTAAATCCGTCGCGGCTAAAGTTGAAACCATGATATAGTGACCATGCCCTTCGGTAGCTCCCGGCATGACAAAACCGTCACTGTAATCCAAAACTTGCGTAACACCTTGTTTTATATATTTTTGAGCTCCGTCTTTTGTTCCGACATAGATGTATTTGCCGTCTTTTACGGCAAATGCTTCGGCATATTCCTGCTTGCTGTCAGCTGTATAAATTTTAGAATAAACGACGGTATCCGCTGTAGCGTAACCGCAACCGGTTAAACCGAAAGCCGCCATAACAACAACCAGACTAAAAACAAACAGTGATTTGAAAAAATATTTTTGATTTTTCATTTCTTGTGTCTCCTTATTTTGTCATAATTGTACATCATGACCATTACCGAAACGTAACTGTTTGACGGTAATTGCAGGCTTCACACTGTCCGTTGTAAAATCTCCTTCTCCGTAAATTTCCAATCAGCCGCGTTGGCAAGTCGGTATACAATCGATATAGACAAGGTGACGACAAGTCGTGCATTTTCCGTCCCCTCTGCCAAAACTGCGATCCGAATAACAGTCACAGGTATACGTGCTCGGTGAATCGATAACCGGAAAACCGTCATAGTATCTCTGGTCATCTCCGCATCCGCCACCGGCAACCTTGTCAAGTTCGTCGTCGGAAATTTCACCGTTTTCGGGATTTAGCTTTGCAAAATATGTATTTGCTTCTTCTGCAGTCAGTTCTATTCCGTTCTCTTTGGCGAGTGTGCCAAGTTCTTCTGCGGATTTTGCCTGTTTTGCTTTTTCAAGCAGTTCGTGCGTAAGTTTGGTTTTCATAATGACCTCCTTTATTTGTCATAATTGTACATCATGACCATTACCGAAACGTAACTGCTTGACGATATAAGAGATTGCAAAGCAATTTCACTTTAGTAAGGTAACGTGTGTCATTGATAGAGTATATTTTATATGTTAACATTATTTATGTGCAACCTCCTGTACACTGCGTACAGGTTTTTTTGTCCGTTTAGGCAATATAAGGGATTGCTTGGGACATGCACAAAATATTAAAAGGGAGAAGAGACAAATGGCAAAATGGGTTTACCGATTTGACGAAGGAAGCGCCGACATGCGTAACCTTCTTGGCGGAAAGGGCGCCAACCTCGCCGAAATGACCAACATGGGACTTCCTGTTCCTCAGGGCTTCACGATTACCACGGAGGCCTGCACCCAGTATTATGAAGACGGACGTCAGATTAATGATGAGATAATGGGACAGATTATGGAGTATGTGGCATGGATGGAGGAAAAGAACTCAAAAAAGTTCGGAGACCTTAAAAATCCACTTCTTGTATCCGTTCGTTCCGGAGCAAGGGCATCAATGCCGGGCATGATGGACACCATCCTTAACTTGGGGCTTAACGATGATGTCGTAGCTGCGATGATTGCAGGCAACCCGGATCCTAAATTCGAAAGATTCGTGTACGATTCGTACAGACGCTTTATCCAAATGTTTTCAGATGTAGTAATGGGAGTCGGCAAGAGCTATTTTGAAAAGCTTATCGACGACATGAAAGGAAAAAGAAACGTTAAATTCGACGTTGACTTGACCGCTGCCGACTTAAAGGAACTTGCAAGCCAGTTTAAGGCTGAGTACAGGAAACAGCTCGGAGAGGACTTCCCGTCTGATCCTGTTGTTCAGTTAAAGGAAGCAATCAGAGCAGTATTCCGTTCCTGGGACAATGAACGTGCAAATGTTTACAGACGTGACAACGATATCCCTTACAGTTGGGGAACCGCCGTTAACGTAATGCCGATGGTATTCGGTAACTTAAATAATGAATCCGGCACAGGCGTAGCCTTCACAAGAGATCCCGCTACCGGCGAAAAGAAGCTGATGGGCGAGTTCTTAGTAAACGCGCAGGGTGAAGACGTTGTTGCAGGCGTTCGTACCCCTATGCCGATTACCGAAATGGAGAAACAGTTCCCCGAAGCTTACAAACAGTTCGTGGAAGTTTGCTCAATCCTTGAAGATCATTATCATGATATGCAGGATATGGAGTTCACCGTTGAAAACAGAAAGCTTTACATGCTTCAGTGTCGTAACGGTAAGAGAACGGCTCAGGCAGCTTTAAAGATTGCCTGCGACCTCGTTGATGAAGGCATGCGCACCGAGCAGGAAGCCGTTGCAATGATCGATCCCCGTAACCTCGATACCCTTTTGCATCCTCAGTTTGATGTAAAGGTTATTGCAAATACAAAGCCTTTGGGAAAAGGCCTCGGAGCTTCACCCGGAGCCGCTTGCGGTAAGGTTGTTTTTTCTGCTTCCGATGCAGAGGAATGGAATGCCAGAGGCGAAAAGGTCGTACTTGTTCGTCTTGAAACCTCTCCCGAAGATATTACCGGTATGAAGGCTGCAGAAGGCATTTTGACCGTTCGCGGTGGAATGACTTCTCACGCTGCCGTTGTTGCCAGAGGTATGGGCAAGTGTTGCGTATCCGGATGCGGCGACATCGTAATGGATGAAGAAAATAAGAAGTTCACCCTTGCAGGCAAGACCTTTACAGAGGGCGACTTTATTTCAATCGACGGTTCTACGGGCTGCATCTATGACGGCCTGATTCCTACGGTTGAAGCAAAGATAGCCGGAGAATTCGGTCGCATCATGGCCTGGGCAGATAAATATCGCAAGCTGAGAGTTCGTACAAATGCCGATACTCCTCAGGATGCAAAGAAGGCTCGTGAACTCGGAGCCGAAGGCATTGGCCTTTGCCGTACGGAGCATATGTTCTTTGAAGCCGACAGAATTGCCGCTTTCCGTGAAATGATTTGTGCCGATACCGTTGAAGAAAGAGAAAAGGCTCTTGACAAGATATTACCTTATCAGCAGGGAGACTTTGAGAAGCTTTTCGATGCTCTTGAAGGAAATCCCGTTTGTATCAGATTCCTCGATCCTCCGCTTCATGAGTTCGTTCCCACAGAGGAAGCCGACATCAAGAAGCTTGCAGAGGCTCAGGGCAAGCCGGTTGAAGAAATCAAAGCATTTATCGATGGTCTTCATGAGTTTAACCCCATGATGGGCCACAGAGGATGCCGACTTGCGGTTACTTATCCCGAAATTGCAAAGATGCAGACAAAGGCTGTTATCAGAGCAGCTCTTCATACAAAGAAGATTCACCCCGATTGGAACGTAGTTCCGGAAATCATGATTCCGCTTGTTTCTACGGACTTAGAGCTTAAGTTTGTTAAGAAGATTGTTGTTGAAACGGCAGATGCCGAGATAAAGGCAGTAGGTTCAAATCTTACCTATCAGGTAGGTACTATGATTGAAATCCCGAGAGCCGCTCTTACGGCTGACGTCATCGCACAGGATGCCGACTTCTTCTGCTTCGGTACCAACGACCTGACACAGATGTGCTTCGGTTTCTCACGTGATGATGCGGGAAAGTTCTTATCTGCATATTATGACAATAAGATTCTTGAAAACGATCCTTTCGCAAAGCTTGACCGCTCGGGCGTAGGAAAGCTTATGGAAATGGCTATTAAGCTCGGACGCGGATCAAATCCGAATCTTCACATCGGTATCTGCGGTGAGCACGGCGGCGATCCTTCATCCGTTGAGTTCTGCCACCAGATAGGTCTTGACTATGTAAGCTGTTCTCCTTTCAGAGTTCCGATTGCACGTCTTGCCGCAGCACAGGCTGCCATTGCGGATAAATAACAGTTAACAAATCAAAAGCGCCGGTCGTTTGATCGGCGCTTTTTGTGTTGCTTTTTATATTTCAGACAAACTTTAGTAAAAAGCCCCACGAAAAATAAAAAAATTACATTTCCATCAGTTCCTTCGGCTCGCAACAAAAAGCCTTCTCGGTTCATTTGAAGGTACTGTCTCCTTGCATCGCTATCTTCTCATTCTCCTTGCACTCAAGCAAAAACGGGAGCATATAAATCGGTCGGAATTTAATGCCGTGGTCGTTGAAAGCATCTTTCTGTGAAATCAAATATTGCTCTCCCACGTCCTTTGAATACTTTTTGGCAAAGTTTTCGGCTATTGTGGATTTACCGACACGTCGGGCACCTTCCAGAAGACATGCATAGGTACCGTTACATTCTCTTTTCCAATTTAACAGTTTTTCATATGCTTTTCTTTTAAACATATGGTTCCCTCCATGTAAAAGTATCATAATCTCATATTGATTTACGTAAAAAGTATAGTTTTTTCAAGTTGAAAATTGTTGAAAAGTATCATTTTATCAAGTTTCGATCAGGCAAAAAGTATCATTTATTCAATTTTCGTTCCCTTGGCTCCCCCTCCTTGGCTCCCCCTCCTTGGCTCCCCCTCCTTGGCTCTCCCTCTGGGAGAGCTGTCACCGTAGGTGACTGAGAGGGCCCTCTCCCAGAGGGAGAGGCAAGAGTTAAAAGTGCCTGACACCCGCAAAATGCTTTATTACCGCATTGTTTTTAGAGAAATAATTCGTTTAAACTAATTATTGAAAAGGAGCCAAATTATGGTACAATTAGTCCATGATTAGGAGGTAAGTAAAATGCCGGAAATTATAC
>CAVJJQ010000064.1:0-15046 GCA_963649755.1 bacterium
GTATCAATATCAAAGCGCTTACTACCGGCAAGATATTCTATGATATCTTCGGCTGTGGATGAGGATTCTCCGTAGGTCATATCGTCTATATATGCCCGTCCGTAGATATCCGCCTTAAAACGATTTAACTTCGTGCCTGATACCGAAAACTGGTAATTTCCGTATTCATCGAGATAAATGTTGAAATCGCAGGAAATTTTGTCTCCGTTACTTTCGATGTAATTGATGGTCTTGTAGATAGTATTGTTTAAGTTTTTATTTTTGTCCGAGCCCGATTCGTATACATCTTCGATTGTTACGGAGTAGGCAAGTTCATTGTAAGCAAGCAGGACTCCGTTTTTGTCGTAAATGTTGCCCCTGACGGCATCGACGGTTCTTTCTTTTTTGCTTTGAAGGGAAAAATTGTTCAGATAATTTTCACCGTTAATAATCTGAAGGTCAAAAACCCTGTAAATCAAAATGCCGGAAAGAACGGCAAAAAAGAGCAAAAGAAAGAGAATTCTTGACTTTATTAAGCTAATTAAAATATCTTTCCATTTGTTTAGCAACTTTACTTTCCTGCTTTCTTTCAGCCCTTTCAAAAGCTTTATCGATACTTAAAATCAAAGGATAAAAAATAATCGTTACAACAAGAGTATATATGCATTCCGGGATACATATGTGAACAAAACAGTATGAAAGGTTTAAATTTCCTTTAAGTAAAAACAAAAATACATAAGATAAAAATCCGTACACCAGATCCGAGATTCCTATTATGGTCATGGGAAGTTTGATGTCTTCGGGAAAGAATATCTTGTTGAAAAGTCCCGACATATAGCCCAAATACATATAGAGAAGTGCATAGAACCCTAAATATGAGCCTGCAAAGACATCAAAAAGAAGCCCCGTGAAAAAGCCGGAAATAAGTCCGGTTTTCGTACCTCTCATGAGCCCTAGGGAAACAACAAGCACCAGACAAAGGTTCGGAGATATTTTCCCGAAGCTCAGGGCATCAAACAGGGTTCCCTGAAGCACAAAGAATGTAATTATCAGTAAAAAATTAACAATAACTCTTTTCATTAATCTATTCGGCTACAACCGCGTTTTCCATATCTTCATCGGTAACCACGGTTTTTTTGTCCAAAATAATCAAAACCTCGGAAATATTTTCAAAATCAACGGCAGGGATAATCTCTCCGGATTTTGTAAGGTTGTTTGAATCGGAGTTAATCGAATTGATGTATCCGATCAGAATACCCGGCATATAACGGTCGCTTATCTGACTGGTTACCACCTTATCTCCCACTTTCACTTCGCCTTCTTTATCAAGGAGCTGTGAAAATGTAATGGTGCCGTCCGCCATCTGATCCAAAGAGCCCGAAACAATAAGCGTATCGGATGTGGAAAGAACCATACCCGAAACGTTAACGGAGTCCGAAATGATGCTTGTAACCTTTGACCAATTGGGACCGACCATGGATACAAAGCCCACCAGACCGTTGCCGCTTAAGACGTTCATATTTATTTCAATTCCGTCATCGGATCCCTTATCGATGATAAAGTTTGAGAACCAATTCGTGGAATCGTGATAAATAACGGTTGCGCCCGTTTTTTCGTATGCCTCATAGTATGAATCCAAATCAAACAGGGAACGCAAGTTGTTAAGCTCATACTTATCCTGCATAAGGCGGGTGTTTTCGTCTTCCAATTCCTGAATTTCGGCTTTCAATTCGGCATTTTCTTCAAGGACCTCATTTAAGCTTATAAGCTCTTCTTTCTTTGCCGAAAGCCTTGAACCGATGGCTGAAATTCCCTTTTCATACGGAACCACTACGTAGTTTACGATTGCATTTAAGGGCCTGTTGAAAATATCCGTGGCATAGGTGGCAACTAGCAAAACAACGCATAAAATTGTCAAAATAAAAAGGAGATATTTACTTTGAAAAGTAAACTTCTCCCCTTTTTTCTTTATAACAGGACTCATTTACCCATTCCTTCTATTGAGTACGCAACGGATTTGAAATTATCATCCTTTATAAGCTTTGCAAGGCCAAGCACAACGCTTGACTGAGGTTTCTCCGCAATATTTACCTTAAGTCCCGTACCGTTTGCAATTTTTTCGGGAAGCATATTTACGATTGAGCTTCCGCCTGTCAAATAGATACCTTTTCTGAAAATATCGGCCGAGAGTTCCGGAGGGGTTCTCTCTAAGATAACCTTGATGCTGTCGATAATTGCGTCAAAATGCTCGTCAAGTGCGGCATTGATAACATCTGTTGAAATTTCCCTTTCGACGGGAAGTCCGGTTACGATGTCTCGACCGTAAACAACGGCATTCTTCTTTTCGTCCGAAAGATCCTTTAAGTTGATCTTTACATTTTCCGCTGTCTTACCGCCGATAAACAACGAGTATTCCTTCCTGACAGCGTTCTTTATCGCCTCGTCGAATTTGAGTCCGCCGTTTTTGATAAGTCGGCTTAAAACAATTCCTCCGAGGGATAAGATGGAAATTTCCGTTGTTTCAAAGCCAACGTCAACCACCAAAACACCCTGGGAATTCTTGATGTCGATATCCATTCCGATACCGTCTGCGATTGCCTTTTCGACAACCATGATCTTTTTGGCCTTAACATTGCTGCCCTTGATAAGATCGTAGAAAGCTCTCTTTTCGACTTCGGTAACATCCGTCGGAACGGCGATGTAATAATCGGCAGGCTTAATGTTGTTTTTCATGATGGTGTTCATGAAATAATGGATGATGATTTCCATGTTCTTGATGTCTGCAATAACACCGTTTGACAGGGGATAGGTAATATTAATGTTGCCCGGAGCCTTTTCGTACATTTCATAAGCTGAATCGCCATATGCGAAAATATTTTTCTTATTTTCAATGGCAATCATATTCTTCTCCATGAGGATGGAGTCGTCGGCATTTGAATAGATGCATATATTACTTGTTCCCAAGTCAATTCCAAATGATAGATTGTTCAAAATTATTCTCCTTAAAAAAACTACTCTATATGATACCACATTTGTGATAAAAATGGGGTTATTTTTAAAGCTTAATAATGTTTTTATTAAGCAGGGACTGAACGCTGTTCATGATGCCGAATTTAACATGCGGCCAGGTAATTCCGCCCTGAAAATATGCGGCATAAGGCTCTCTTAACGGACCGTCCGCGGAAAGCTCTATACTTGCGCCCGATACAAAGGCACCTGCCGCCATTATTACCTTGGAATCATACCCCGGCATATCCCAAGGCTCGGGAGTCACATATGAATCAATCGGCGAAGCCGCCTGAATTCCTTCACAAAACGCAATCAGACCTTCGGGCGAGTTAAACTCGACAGCCTGTATGATGTCGTGTCTTTCTTCCTCCGAAGAAGGCACCACCTTGAAACCGAGACGCTCATATATACGGCTTGCAAACACCGCACCTTTAAGAGCGGAGGCTGACACTGTCGGAGAAAGAAAAATCCCCTGATAAAGGTTTCTTAAAACATCAAGCGAAGCACCGACCTCTTTTCCTAGTCCCGGACTTGTAAGCCTGTAAGCGGCATTTTCGATGCATTCTTTGGTGCCTGCTATATATCCGCCGATGGGTGCAAGTCCGCCGCCCGGATTCTTTATCAAGGATCCGACCACCATATCGGCACCGACATCGGAAGGCTCTGTGGTTTCGGTGAATTCACCGTAACAGTTGTCGACCATACAGATGACGTCGGGCTTAATTCCCTTTATAAATGCAATGAGCTCTCCGATTTCCGAAACGGAAAAAGTTTTTCTCGTTAAATATCCTTTCGATCTCTGAATTTCGACAAGTTTTGTTTTTTCGTTTATGGCATTCTTTATGCCTTCATAATCAAACTTATCGTCTTTTAGAAGTTCAACCTGACGGTAAGTAATTCCGTATTCTTTCAGAGATCCCTTGCAGGGTCTTATTCCGATGACCTCTTCTAAAGTATCATAGGGCTTACCCACAGGAGAAAGCATCTCGTCTCCGGGACGCAAATTGGACATAAGGGCAAGCGCAAGTGCATGCGTTCCACAGGTAATCTGAGGGCGCACCAAAGCATCTTCGGTATGAAAAATATCCGCATAAACCTTTTCCAAGGTATCTCTTCCGAAATCATTGTAGCCGTAGCCGGTTGTGCCGTGCAGGCACTCTTCGCTTACTTTATTTTGCCTAAAAGCGTTAAGAACCTTTAGCTGGTTAATTTCCGCAATCTCATCGATTCTTTTAAACTTGTCCGAAAGTTCGTTTAAACACTCTTCCGAAAGTTTAACAACCTTTTCGGATATTCCCATATCCTTATAAATGTCATTTTTTGAAATCATCTTTGTAAATTCCTTTATCAATAAGCTTTGCAATTACAAAATCAAGGATTGCCTCATCATCATAGTCAAAATCGTTTTTGTTTAACCAAATGATATCCTTTTCCCTGTTAAACCAGGTAAGCTGCCTTTTCGCAAAATGCCTCGAATCGCGTTTTATCAAATAAACCGCCTCATCATATGAAATTTCGCCGTCAAGATACATCAGCAATTCCTTGTATCCGAGTCCCTGCATGGAAACATTTTTCTTGGACAGTCCCAAGTCCTTTAAAGCTTTAACTTCATCAAGAAGGCCTTCTTTTAGCATTACGTCGACTCTTTCGTCAATGCGCTTGTAAATCAGGGCTCTGTCGTCATTAAGGACAAAATAAGCACTGTTATATGCCGGCGGCTTTCTTCGCTCAATTTCATTGTGAGCACTGATTTTTTCGCCTGTTTCAAGGAAATACTCCAAGGCTCTTATTATTCTTTTGGTATTATTTTTATGAATTGCTTCACAGGATTTAGGGTCTACTTCCTTGAGACGCGTATAAAGAAAATCGCTTCCCTTTTCTAAAGCTTCGGCTTCAAGTTCTTTCCTCAAGTAATTTTCTTCACCTGCGGTCTCATCAAAATCTATGTCATAAAGCAACGCCTGAATATAAAAGCCCGTACCTCCTGCCAAAATCGGGATTTTTCCGGCATCGATAATTTCCGCAAGAGCTTCTTTTGCCGCTTTTTGAAAAAGAAAAACATTATAGTCGTCTCTCGGGTCGCAAATGTCAATCAGATAATGCTTTATCCCCTGCATCTCATCTTCGGTAATCTTTGCCGACCCGATATCCATGCCCTTATAAACCTGCATGGAGTCAGCGGAAATTATACTGCCGTTTATTTTTTTTGCAAGCTTTACGGAAAATGCGGATTTACCGACCGCGGTCGGACCCGCAATAATTATAAGCGGTTTCATTCGACAATCCTTTTAAATTTCTTTTCCATTTCTGTCTTTGTGATTTTTATAAAAACAGGCCTTCCGTGGGGACAGTTATAGGGATTTTCAAGCTCCATCAGCTGATTTAGAAGAGTTTGTGCCTCCGTATAGGAAATTCGCTGGTTTCCTTTGATTGCGGCCTTGCAGGAAAGTGATGCCAATTTTTCAAGCACGAAGGTCGGAGGAAATATCCCTTCTTTTTCCATGAGCTCGTTTAAAAGACGATGAAAAAGTTCCTCGGAGTCAATTCCGTATAGATTTAAGGGAATTGAACGCAAGGCAAAAGAACCCATTCCGAAATCATCGAATTCAAAGCCGGTTTGTGTAAATACATCCATATATTTAAGCAAAGTTTCCGCCTCAACCGGTGACAGATGAATTATCAGCGGAGGATTCATGCTCTGTGAGTATGTAAGGCCCAAATTCTCATTGTATCTTTTTACGAGCTTTTCGTAATTTACTTTTTCATGTGCGGCATGCTGATCGATGATGTACATATCATTGTCAAGCTGACATATCCAGTAGGTATCAAAAACCTGACCGATAATTTTTACCTCTCTTAAGACCTTATCGGAAATTAAATGTCTTTCAAAAAAGTTTTCCTGTACATAGGTAGGAGCTTTTTCGACTTCAACGGTTTCTTTTCTTGAAACCTCAAAGGGTTCCGGAACCCTTACCTCGGATAAAGGTTTCACTGTAACATTTTCTTTTTCAACGAATAAGGGTTTTACAGTTTCGGCATATTCAACTTGAGAATCGGATTCTCCCACTGTATCGGATTTAACCTTGGAATCAGATTCCCTCGCAGCATCAGTTTTAACTTTAGAATCAGGTTTTTCTGACTCATCGGTAAAAGTTTCTCTTTTCGGTGTTTCATCGTGAATATATGCAACCGCATCTTTTAAAACGGAATATTCCGGTTTAACGTTTTCACCAAAAGTAACAGTCGGAATTAAGTCTTTATTGTTAAAAGCCTCGTTTAAGGCTGACATTACACAGTCGGAAATTAGCTTATTATCCGAAAACTTAACCTCGAGTTTTTGAGGATGAACATTTACATCTATGGTATCGGAGGCAACAGTTATTAAGAGCACGCAGAACGGAAATCTGTGCTGCATCAGGTAATTCCTGTAAACCTCTTCTATTGCGGTGTTAATGATTTTTGATTTAACACATCTGCCGTTTACGAAATAAAGCTCTCCGCCCCGCGACTGATAAGTGAATTCGGGTTTTGCGGTAAACCCGGTTATCTTTACGCATTCTCCTTCATAGTCAACCTCAAGCAAAGAATTATATACATCCTTACCGAATATATGGTACACCACATCTTTCAAATTGTTGTTTCCGCTTGTGGAAAGTAAGGTCTTTCCGTTTGATATAAACTGAAATGCTATATCCGGACGGGAAAGCGCAAACTTCTCCATTATTTCCTGAATCTGGGCACCTTCGGAGGAGGGAGATTTTAAGAATTTCTTCCTCGGAGGTGTGTTGTAAAAAAGGGTTCTGATAATTATGGTCGTGCCGTCAGGGGCTCCAACCTTTGATTTTTCATTGAGCTTTCCGCCTTCAACAAGCAGGTGCGTACCTAAAAAAGATTCCTTTGGCTTTGTAATCATTTCTGCCTTTGAAACGGCACAAATCGAGGAAAGTGCCTCGCCTCTGAAGCCTAAAGAAACCAGAGTGTTTAAGTCTTCAATGGTGTGAAGCTTACTGGTTGCGTGTCTTAAAAAGGCTTTTTCGCATTGTGATTCATCAATTCCCGAGCCGTTATCGGTAACACGAATCAAATCAATGCCTCCGCCTTTTATTTCGACTGAAATCATTGCAGAACCCGCATCGATTGAATTCTCAACAAGTTCCTTTACGACATTTAAAGGTCTTTCAACAACTTCTCCCGCGGCAATTTTATCGATTGTTTCATTGCTTAAAATATCAATTTCAGTCATAGTCATGCTTTCCATCTGTTATTAAGCATACTTTGCAACCTTGACAAAGTATTGAGTGCATCAAGCGGAGTCATATTTGTTAGTTCAAGCTCTTTGATTTCGTTGATAATATCCGCGTCGGTCGTAGTATCAAACAGAGAAATCTGATTCGGATCGATTATTTCTTTTGATTTCTTTAGTTCCTTATTGTCATTCTTTATGTTGACGGAAATCTCTTGAAGTTTCTTTGTGACATCATTGTCGGAAAGCTGATTGGATATTTCCTTTGCCCTGTTTAAAACTATTTCCGGGATACCGGCAAGACGCGCGACCTGAATACCGTAACTCCTGTCGGCACCGCCCTTAATAATCTTTCTTAAGAAGACAATATCTTCACCGTTTTCTTTGACGGCAATACAATAATTTGACACGTTTGTCATTTTACTTTCAAGCTCGGTAAGCTCATGATAATGCGTCGCAAATAAAGTCTTCGCACCGAGAAGCTTTTTATTTGCAATATGCTCCACAACAGCCCAGGCAATTGAAAGTCCGTCGAAGGTTGAGGTTCCCCTGCCGATTTCATCAAGGATTAAAAGGCTTTTCGAGGTCGCATTACGTAAGATGTTTGCAACTTCATTCATCTCTACCATGAAGGTGGACTGCCCGCTTGCAAGATCGTCGGAGGCACCGACACGAGTAAAGAGTCTGTCAACGACACCTATGTCAGCTGAGTCTGCCGGTACAAAAGAACCAATCTGAGCCATAAGTACTATTAAAGCCACCTGTCTCATATAGGTTGACTTACCGGCCATGTTGGGACCCGTTATAATGCTTACCAGCTTTTTATTGTTGTCAAGTAAGGTGTCATTCGGAATAAACATTCCGCCGTCCATAAGTCTTTCAACTACCGGGTGACGACCGTTTTTAATATTTATGACACCCTTGTCGTTTAACTTCGGACGGACATATTTATTGTTTGCCGCAACATAGGCAAGCGAAGAAAAAACATCTATCTCGGCAATTTTCCTTGACACATCAAGTATTCTTTTTACATTGGCGGCTATCGTATCCCTGACGTTACAGAACAACTCATATTCCAATGAAAAGAGTTTGTCCTCGGCGTTGAGAATCTTGTCTTCCATTTCCTTTAATTCATTTGAGGTGTATCGTTCGGCATTTGTCAGGGTCTGCTTTCTGATATAATCTTTAGGAACCAAATCAATATAGGAATTGGTAATTTCGTAGTAATAACCGAAGACCTTATTGTATTTGATTCGAAGGTTCTTTATCCCTGTGCGGTTTCTGTCCTTTTCCTCAAGCTCAAGGAGCCAGTTTTTTCCTTCCGTTTTTGCTTTTTTTAAGGTATCGACATCGGAATTAAAATTATCCTTGATAATGCCGCCTTCTTTTAAGGCTATGGAAGGTTCTTCCAAAATTGCATCATCAATGAGTCTGTATAAATCACCTAAGGTATCAAAGGAATTGTATATATCGCTTGGAATCTTCGAGGAATAATCCTCGAGCAGGGTTTTTAAATGAGGCAGGATATACAGGGAATTCTTAAAAGCTATCAAATCTCTTGGATTTGCCGTTTTATAGGTAATACGTCCGAGCAGACGCTCTAAGTCGTAGACCTCATCCAAATATTCCCTTATTTCTTCCAAATCGACGGGCTTTCCCATAAGCTCTTCCGTAAAGTCAAGCCTATAGTTCATTTCGTCTATGTCAAGAAGAGGTTTCTCTATATACGAACGCAAGAGTCTGCCGCCCATTGCGGTTTTTGTCTTATCGAGTACCCAAAGAAGGGAGCCTCTCTTCTGCTTTTCACGCATGGTTTCGCAAAGCTCAAGATTGCGTCTTGTGGAACTGTCCAAATGCATGAAGTTTGAAGTATCGTAGGGATGAATTTCGGATATATTGTCAAGGGAGTTTTTCTGCGTGTCCGAAAGATATTCAAGCATGGCTCCGCCCGCAATTGCACCGAGTTTGAAATCAAGAAGGCCAAGTCCCTCAATTGAGGTTACGTTAAAATGTTTCTTTATAATTCCGATTGCTTCTTTTTCGTCAAAATAATGAGTGTCTATGGCACCTATGGTTAAATCAAGCCGTTCCTTAATACTCTTAATGGCGGAGTCTGACATGAGAAAGGGCTCATTGCATATAATTTCCTTGGGTGAATACCGAATCACTTCGTCAACTACACCCTTAGCATCCTTAACCTCGGTGATATAAAACTCTCCCGTCGTGATATCGCAAATTGCGATTCCGGATGCATTATCCAGGTAGCTGATGCACATTAAGAAATTATTGGTTCGTTCATCAATTAAAGAGGTATCAAGATTTGTACCTCTGGTTACAATTCTTGTCACCTCTCTTTTTACAAGTCCCTTTGCAAGCTTCGGATCTTCAACCTGCTCACAGATTGCAACCTTGTATCCCTTGCTTACAAGTCGGTTTAAATAAGAATCAACGGCATGATAGGGAACTCCGCACATGGGAGCTTTTTCATCCTGACCGCAGCTCTTGCCGGTCAGGGTTAATTCCAACTCCTTGGAAGCGATTTTTGCATCCTCAAAGAACATTTCATAAAAGTCTCCGAGTCTGTAAAAAAGTATGCAATCCTTGTATTCCGCCTTTGTTTCCAAATATTGCTGCATCATCGGCGTAAATTCAGCCATAGTTATTTCCTCTGTCTACTTCTTAAATTTCTCCGTCATAGTAAAAACCGTGAAATTCAGTCAGCTTAACATTTATAATCTTTCCGATATACTCCTTCGGAGCCTTAAAATGAACAATTGTGTTGTGAGACATTCTTCCGTCCAAATAAGAAGAATCCTGCTCATTTACGTTTTCACAAAGAACGGAAACCGTTCTTCCTAGGAATCTTTCGGTTCTTTTTCTTGCGGTTTCCTGTACCTTTGAAAGAACCATATCGAAGTGTTTCTTTACGGTTTCTTCATTCACCTGATCGGGCATGGATGCCGCAGGCGTGCCTGTACGTTTGGAATATATGAAAGTAAAGGCATTGTCAAACTCCGCCTTTTCAATCACATCTATTGTTTCGAGTACATCCTCGTAGGTCTCGCCCGGAAAGCCCACGATAATGTCGGTTGTAATCGAAACATCCGGCATGGCGGATTTAATCTTATTTACCAATTGAAGATACTCTTCCTTATCATAGCAGCGATTCATCTTCTTGAGGATTCTCGAAGAACCCGACTGAAGAGGTAAGTGAATATGTGAGCAAATCTTTTCCGAATGAGCCATGACATCAATCAGTTCATCGGATAAATCCTTCGGATGGGAGGTCATAAACCGGATTCGCTTAAGACCCTCAATCTTTTCAACTTCTCTTAATAACTCAGGGAAACTTACTTTAGGGTCTAAATTCTTTCCGTAGGAATTGACGTTTTGCCCTAAAAGCATGACTTCAACGACACCGTCTTCAACAAGGCTTTCTATTTCACGAATGATTTCCTTGGGACTTCTGCTTCTTTCGCGACCGCGCACGTAGGGAACGATACAATAGGTGCAGAAATTATTGCAGCCGAACATTATATTAATCCCGGACTTAAAGAAATACTTTCTTTCTACGGGAAGATTTTCAACGATTTTGTCAGTGGAATCCCATATGTCGATAATCTGTGAATCCGATTCATACATTCTTACAAGAAGTTCGGCAAAGCAGAAAATATTGTGTGTACCGAAGATGAGATCTACAAAGGAATAGCTCTTTTTAAGCTTTTCAATTACGCTTGCTTCCTGCGTCATACAGCCGCATAAGGCAATCTTCATCTCGGAATTTTTTTTCTTTTCACTTTTAAGCGCACCGAGACGACCGTATACCCTTTGATTGGCATTGTCCCTGACCGTACAGGTATTATAAATAACGAGGTCTGCGTCATCTCTTTCGGTTTCAATGAAACCGGCAGACTTTAAAATTCCGAGAAGCTTTTCCGAATCCCTGGCATTCATCTGGCAGCCAAAGGTTGTGACCTGACAGGTAAGTTTTCTTCCGAGTAAGGTTTCTTTTTCCTTGATAATACTTTTTAATTTATCAAGGTATTCGGATTGTTTTATTTCTTCTTCATTTAATGCAATATCAGCCAAAATTATTTCTCCAAACTATCTTTTTATTTCTTCGGCGGGTGTTTTCTCGGTAACTATTTTGTTAAGTCGAATATCGTTTTCGTCAAAGGGAATTTCGGAAACTATCTGATCGGAAAAGCAAAGTCCGCACGTATAAATAAAAGGCTTATCCTTTAAGTAAATATCGTAATAACCTTTACCGTAGCCGAGACGGTTCCCGTTATAATCAAAGGCTACACCCGGCACGAACATCACAATTTTTAAAGGGTCGAATTTTGACGGATCAAAAACCCTTTCAACACTTGCTACCGGCTCCAATATTCCCTTATAGCCTTCAAAAAGCTCATTGGACGAGAAAATTTCATAGAATTCCATCTTTGCTTCGGAAAAATTTTCCAAAACTTTTGGTACGAATACTTTTTTCCCGTTAAGGAGGGCGTTTTCCATGACCATAAGGGTTGCAACTTCCCCATGGAAGTCCATGTACATAAGAATGCAATCGGAATTCTTAAATAAATCGGACCTTAGAATGTTTCTTTGTATTATGTCCGATTTTAAATTCCATTCGGTGTTGGACATTGAGTCGCGCTTCTTAAGTAATTCGTTTCTGATTTTACTTTTAGCATCCATATTTTTCCCCTTTACCAATGCTAATGCTTATCCGCCTTCTTTGTTACCTTAGTGACCGTACCGTCTTTCTCAAGTATTTCGATATTTTCAATCTGAGCCTGCAGACCTTTTTTGATTGAATCTATATAATCACGTCTCAGTCTTGCCTGTTCATCCTTTTCAAACTCATTCAAGCCCCTTTCTTTTGAAAGATGGTAGAGCTCGTTGATTCGTTTGATTTTCTCTTCCATTGTCGTATACATAGTTTACGCCTCTATAGGTTTATAAATTGATGCGATTCTTTCCGCAATCTTCATGCCGTCCATTGCGGCGGATGTGATTCCGCCGGCATAACCTGCGCCTTCACCCGAGGGGTAAAGCCCTTTATGGCTGATGCTTTGAAAACTGTCATCTCTTGTGATTCTTACAGGCGATGAAGTCCTGCTTTCAACACCGGAAAGAATTGCATTGTCTGATGCAAAGCCCGGAATTATCTTATCAAAATATTCGATTCCGTCAATGATTTTTTTGGAAAGTTCGGTCGGCAAGATTCGGCTTACAGGTCCGTAAGTATATGAGCCTTTAGTCTCGGGAGAAACCAAAAAATAATCATCAATATCTATGTCCTTATACTCGCTTTCACCCAATACATCATATTTAAAATCTTTGTATTTCTGTACGGGTATGCTTCCGTTGCCGGCATTGTAGGCTCTTTCTTCCAATTCACGCTGAAAGGCAATGCCGGAAAGCGGCGAATCATCCTTGAAATCTTCTTTTTTAATCGAAACCACAATCGCGGAATTTGCATTTTCACCGTTTCTTCCGGAATAGCTCATTCCGTTTACACATAAACGTTTCTCTTCGCTGGAGGCATTTACCACATATCCTCCGGGACACATACAAAAAGAATAAACACCTCTGTTGTCGTCCGTATTGTAGGTAAGCTTGTATGCCGCCGGACCGGTTAATTTAATAATATCAGGGTCTTTGGATATCAGCGCATCATTTATGAGCTTCTGTTTATGCTCAATTCTGAATCCTACTGCAAATTCCTTTTGCTCAAGCGATACATTCAGTCTGTTTAAAAGTTCGTAGGTATCACGCGCGCTGTGTCCGATTGCAAGAATCAGCACCTCACAATCAATTTTGGAAATTTCGTTTATTTCAATACCTATAACCCTTGAATCATTAAAGAAAATATTCGTCATGCAGGCATTGAATATGAATTTCCCGCCCATTTTCTTAATGTCTTCGCGCATTGCCTTAATAATGTTTCTGAGGGCATCCGTTCCGAGATGTGGCTTCGCATCATAGGCTATTTCGGGCTTTGCACCGTATTTTATAAAGATATTGAGGACTTCTTTGTTGCGTCCGTTTTTATCCTTGACAAGTGTGTTTAATTTGCCGTCCGAAAAGGTTCCGGCTCCGCCTTCGCCAAACAGGACATTTGAATTTTTCTTTAAAGGGAAACCGTTAAAGAAAGACTCTACATCCTGCGTGCGCGTATCAACGTCAAAGCCTCTTTCTATGACAATGGGTTTGTAGCCGTTCTTTGCCAGAAAATATGCAGCAAACAATCCCGCAGGTCCCGCTCCGACAATTACAGGACTATGCGTAAGAGTTTTTTCACCTTTTACGTTAAACTCATATTTGACAGGTTCATACAGGCAAACATTAGGATTTGCCTGATTCCTTTTTAAAACGCTTTCTTCGAATTTAACCTTCACTCTAAGCGAAAGGACAAAGAAAACGTCGGGCTTCTTTCTGGCATCTATCGAGCGTTTTTCGATTTGAATATCTATTATATCATCCGGAATGATTTTCAGTACGGAAGAAATTTTCTTAATAAGTTCTTTTTCCGTATAATCCGGACGCATCTTTATCTGGCTTACTAAAAGCATAATCACTCATTCCTTGCTGCGCGTCCCGCGAGTATGCCGGTGGAAAATGCCCATTGGAGGTTGTAGCCTCCGCACAGACCGTCGACATCAAGCAATTCACCCGTAATAAAAAGACCGGGACAAAGCTTTGATTCAAGATTTTTCGTAACTTCCGAAGTCTTAATCCCACCACCCGTCACTTGGGCGTTTAAAAAATCTCCGATCTTTATGACCTTTACTTCCAAGGCTTTTAATTTTAAAAAGCACTTAATCAAATAAGACTTTTCAAGATTTTTAATTGCGGCATTAAGGCTTAAACCCATAGACTTGACAATTTCAGTACAAAGCTTTTTATTGTGAATTCCGGCCATAAATTCTTCAAGGCTGTCTTCACCGTGAAGCAGATATTTTTCGTTTAGAAAACTTATAAATTCATCGGAAGAAATTCCGGGAAGTAAATCAAGCAGACATTTTACTTTACCGCCTTTATCCAAAAGTACGGCAACCTGGTGACTTATCTGAAATGTAACAATTCCGGAAATTCCGTAATCGGCAAACAAAACCTCTCCGTCCGCTTCCATTTCTAAGCTCTCATCGTGTAAAAGCGAAAGCCTGCACTCACTCTTAACCCCCGCCAAGGCTTTGAAATTTAACCCTTCGCAGTAAAGTCTTGTTAAAGACGGGTAAAGCTTTGTCTGACTGTGTCCGAGATTTTTTAACAGTTTATAACCATTGCAAGTTTCTTTGGAAAGACCCGCCATGCCTCCGCAGGAAACAATGACTTTGTCAAAGTATGTGCTTTTCTGACCCGTGAATACTTTGTATCCGCTTGAAAAAGGAACAATTTCAGTTACTTCCGTATCGGTGTGAACGTCTATTTCTTTTTCCTTAAGGTTAAAGCGAAGGCAGTCAAGGACTGACGAAGCCTGATCCGAAACGGGATAAAAATAACCGTTTCGTTCTTTGGACAAAAGTCCCAAAGAATAAAAATAAAGAACCAGGTCTCTGTGACCGAATTCATTTAAAATATCTTCCACAAAATCGGGATTGTCACAGTAATAAAAATCCTTGCCCATATTGGCATTTGTGAAATTGCATCTTCCGTTTCCGGTAGAAAGAAGCTTTTTGCCTATTCGGTCTTTCTTTTCATATATTGCTACGTAATTTTTTTCATCCTTGGCTTCAAGAGCAGCTGTAATTCCGCTTGCTCCACCGCCGATAACCAGAATTTTCTTCATATAACACCTAAGAACACAGT
>CAVJJQ010000065.1:0-15017 GCA_963649755.1 bacterium
GTCACCGAAGGTGACTGAGAGGGCTAGAGCTGTCACCGAAGGTGACTGAGAGGGATTTGGCTCTCCCACGAGGAGCAATTTCCTCTATAGTTAAAAAGGAACCCACAATGAAGGGTTCCTTTTTGAATGAAATTAACATATATGATTCAATACATGCGAAACATATTTTGAAAACAATTCTCTGTCCGTGCGTCTTTCATCGGTCAGTTCGAAATACAAATCATTTGAGTCGTAAGAAGTCTTAAAGAAAGGCTCTATCAAAGTATTCCATTCGGGTAAGAATTTTCCCGTTTTCCTCGTGTAGCAGTCGGACTTTGTGGCCTGACGCCTGAAATTCTTGTCCACGAAGGCGGAAACGGATTTATGAAGAGCTATATCCTCGGCGGGAAGGTAGTAATAATCCTTGTAGTTTGCATAGAAGAATTTAAGCTCGCCTTCAAAAAGCGGAACGCGTAAGGTACCTTCCGTATCCGATGCGGAGAAATAAATGCTTCCGGAAAAATAGGTAATCGGAACACTTAATTTACACGGTAAATCAAACTTCATAATTACCTCGGAGCTTTCACTGCCCGATTCGGTCTTATAGTAATTTGCATATACCTTGGTAGCCTTTAGGGTTTCCGTAAATATATCGGAATAGGCAAGAATCGGTAAGATTTCAAGCATGCCCTTTATATCATCGAAGTTGTGCAGTAAAAGGAGCTTTTTGAGTTCTTTATCCTTGCTTGAAACATATTTGTGGTAGATACCGATTAGGTCACCTCCGGTATATTTATCTTCCCTGTCAATGTTTAAAAACTTCTCAACGGTCTTTTGCTTGCAGTTTTCAAGCTTTAAAAAATTCTTGTAAGGGAAAATCCTCTTATAAATATCAAGTCCCGTAAATTCATCAAAAGAATAGGGGAGATTGTGCTCACCGCATTTTCCTAAGATATACGGAATGTCGAAATTGTTTCCGTTAAAATGAATCAGGGTTTTAAAGGGCTTTGCAAAATAAAAGAATTCATTTAAGATTTCTTCTTCATCACTGTATTCATCGGCAAAGAACTGTTTGGTGCGAAAACCGTTATCATAGTAGACACAACCTATCAGATAGAGTTTAGAAGTCTTATATGAAAAACCGGTTGTTTCGATGTCTATAAAAAGAATATCTTCAAGCGGAGCTATTTTTTCCAAAGGATATTCAAGGCTTGTCTTGTCAAGAATTGCATCAATAATCTGCATAGAGACCTCCTTTACATGCATTTATTCTAACATCCGATAATATTTACGGCAACAAACTTTTATAAATGAATTGCCCCGATATTTTTGACACTAAGGGGAAATTATTATATATTTATCTGTGGAGAAAGTAAAAATTTTTGAGAAGGTTGGTTACATATGGCTAAACTTACGTTTAATGGTGGGGTTCACCCTTATGACGGCAAGGACATGTCTAAGGATTTTCCTATTAAGGATATAAGTCCCGTTTCGGATTTAGTATATCCTTTATCACAACATATCGGCGCACCGGCGACTCCGGTTGTAAAAAAAGGTGATCGCGTCTTGAGAGGGCAGATGATTGCCTGTGCAAGTTCTTTTGTATCATCCCCGATTTATTCCTCAGTTTCAGGTACTGTAGTTGATATTGCAGAAAGAAGAGTAGCTACCGGCGGTAGCTCTGTGTCCATTATCATAAAGAACGATGAGCTTTATGAGGATGCAGAAGGTTTTTTTGTGAAACCTTTGGAAGAAATGACCGGTGATGAAATCATTAATCGCGTTAAAGAAGCCGGAATTGTGGGAATGGGCGGTGCCGGATTTCCGACGCATGTCAAAATGTCGGTTAAAGATCCTGCAAAGATTGACTATGTAATCGTTAACGGTGCGGAGTGTGAGCCTTATCTTACAAGCGATTACAGACGAATGATTGAGGAACCCGAGAATCTTTTGGCGGGTTTGAAGGTTTATCTTAAACTTTTCCCTTATTCACTTGGTATCATCGCAATCGAGGACAATAAACCCGACTGCATAAAGGTATATAAAGCACTTACCAAAGAAGAGCCCCGTATCACGGTCAAGGCTCTTAAGACAAAGTACCCGCAAGGCTCTGAGCGCCATCTTATCTATGCCTGCACGGGAAGAGAGCTTAATTCAAAACTTTTACCGGCATCTGTCGGCTGCATCGTCAACAATGTGGATACCGTTCTTTCCGTAAGAAGGGCAGTTTTTGACGGTTTGCCTTTGCTTTACAGAATCGTAACCGTTACGGGGAATGCCGTTAAGAATCCGCGTAATTTCAGAGTGCCGATCGGAACGCTTTATTCTGATCTTTTAAACGAGGCCGGCGGTTTTAAGTGCGAGCCTGCAAAGATCATTTCGGGCGGACCCATGATGGGATTTTGCCTGTTTGACCTTGACGTACCGGTTACAAAAACAGGCTCGGCACTTTTATGTCTGTCGTCTGATGATGTTGAGAAAATGGAGCCTTCGGCTTGCATCAACTGCGGAAAATGCGTTCAGGTTTGTCCGAGCAGATTGATTCCGAAGGAATTGTCGGACCATGCGGCTCATTTCAATTCCGAAGAATTTTTAAAGGGACACGGACTTGAGTGTGTCGAGTGCGGATGCTGCAGCTACATTTGCCCTGCCAAGAGACCGCTTTGCCAGAACATTAAATCAATGCGTAAGATAGAACTTTCAAAGAAGAAAAAGTAGGAGGATTGCCAATGGATAAATTATTAAATGTATCATCAAATCCTCATGTAAGAAGCAAGGTTACGACAGAGAGCATCATGTTCTGCGTGATCATTGCATTGCTCCCTACAACGGGATACGGAATTTTCAGATTCGGTTTGAAGGCACTTTTGCTGATAGTCATTTCAGTTGCCTCTGCATGCATATTTGAATGGCTGTTTTGCCTTATTACAAAGAAAAAATCCACGGTTTCGGATCTTTCCGCAGTGGTCACCGGTTTACTGCTTGCATTAAACCTTCCTTCCACGGTCCCTTTCTGGATTCCTATAATAGGCGCTTTTTTTGCAATCGTTGTTGCAAAGATGCTGTTTGGCGGCTTAGGTCAGAATTTCATGAATCCGGCTCTTGCTGCAAGATGCTTTTTGCTTATTTCATTTCCGCAGTTGATGACGGATTTTACTTATGACGGCGTTTCCGAGGCCACTCCTTTGGCCATGTTAAAGAACGGGGAGAGCGTCGACATTGTTTCCATGGCTACAGGAAATATTCCCGGCACCATCGGTGAAGTAAGCACGATTTGCATTTTGATCGGTGCCATTATTTTGTTGTTTTTTAATGTTATCGATTTAATAATTCCCGGTACTTATATTGTTGTTTTTTCTTTATGTATTGCAATGTTTGGCGGACACGGCTTTGACTATTCGTTTATTTCGGCACACCTGTCAGGCGGTGGTTTAATGCTCGGTGCGTTCTTTATGGCGACGGATTACACTACCCGCCCGATTACGAAAGCGGGACAGTTTATATACGGAATTATTCTCGGCGTGATTACTGCGGTATTCAGAGTTTTCGGGGCATCTGCCGAAGGCGTTTCCTATGCAATAATATTGTCTAACCTTTTAGTACCCTTGATTGATAAGATTGTTAAACCGAGATACTTTGGGAAAGGAGCGACTGCTACAAATGAGTGATGAAAATGTTAAGCTTGATGCTTCAAAAGAACTTCCCAAAGAAAAAGAAAAAGTAAGTCATGCGGAAATTGCAGAGCTTTTGAAAAATACCCTTATAATGGTTGTCATTGCTGTTTTGGCGGGCGGTATCCTCGGCTTTGTCTATGAACTTACAAAAGAGCCGATTGCTTTGATGCAGGCTAAAGAAATTAAAGAAGCCAACCAAAAAGTATTCATGCTTGCGGACAGTTTTTCGGATTCCGTTTTTTCACAACATCCCGTAAGTGCGACTGTAACCGAAACCTATCCGGATGTTGATATTAATGATTGTATCGAAGCGTACGATGTTTCAGGTGACCTTTTAGGGTATGTAATCGAAGTGACTACCCATGAAGGTTACGGTGGAGATATAACATTCAGAATGGGTGTTGACATTACCGGTACTTTAAATGCCATATCGATTACGGATATTTCCGAAACCGCAGGACTCGGTATGAGAGCGGAAGAGGTTCTTGTGCCGCAGTTTTCCAACAGAAATGAAACATATTTTGAAGTTACCAAATCCGGTGCGGCTTACGACAATCAGATTGATGCGATTTCCAGTGCCACTATTACTTCGACTGCAATTACGGACGGCGTCAATGCCGGTCTTGAATATTACAGAGATTGTCTGATGGGAGGTGAAGCAAGTGAATCATGAAGTTGAACCCAGAGAATCTCTTATAACCGAACTTTCCGAGAGACTTTATAACGGTGTCATCAAGGAAAATCCTACCTTTGTATTGCTCCTGGGTATGTGCCCGACTCTTGCGGTCACGACCTCAGCAATAAACGGACTCGGTATGGGCGTTACCACAATGGTGGTTTTGGCACTCAGCAATATGTTTATTTCTCTTTTGCGAAAGGTTATTCCGAATAAGATTCGTATCCCGGCCTTCATAGTAATAATTGCGTCCTTTGTAACAATAGTTGAGCTTTTACTTAATGCCTACATTCCTTCTTTGTACAGTGCACTCGGACTTTATATTCCGTTAATCGTAGTTAACTGTATAATTCTCGGACGTGCCGAGGCTTACGCTTATTCTCATAATGCGCTTTTGTCCTTGTTTGACGGTCTCGGAATGGGAATGGGATTTACTTTTGCTCTGACTATCATCGGTTCCATACGTGAGATTTTAGGAGCGGGCACGATTTTTAATGTAACGGTTATGCCTAAGAGTTACGTACCCATCAATATCTTTATAATGGCACCGGGTGCTTTCTTTGTACTTGCATCCATTACGGCCATTCAGAATAAGATAAAGGAAATCGGCACCAAAAAGGGCAAAGATATGTCCAAGGTTCAGTCGGGGTGCGGCGGAAACTGTGCCGAATGTAATCTCGAGTCCGAGCATGGCAAAGATACCGGGAAAGCTGTCAAAGAAGAGGTAAAGTCAGATAACGTATCGGATATTAAGCCCGCTATGAAGGATAAAGGAATCAAAGTTAAAGCTCCTTTTGAAGATAATGTTGTTAAAGCAAATGAACCGGTAAACGAAGTTAAAACGGTCATTGCAGACGAAGCTTTGAAAGATATTCCTCCGACAGAAGAGACGGTTGTCAATGCAAGGTCAGAAATCAATTCGGAAAGTGTCAGCTCATCCGAGGACGGAGCAATTAAAGTTAATGAAACACATGTCAATACGGATTCAAGCGGTGAACTTGAACTCATAGATTTATCGAATTTAAAATCAGCAATTAAGAGTACCAACACCGTACTCAGAAAGCCTGTTCATAAAAAATCTTCCCTGAAGAAAGCGGAAGAAATGTTAAAGCAGGCGGAAGAAAAATCCAAGGAGGAAGAGAAGAATGACTAAAAGTCTTATTCTGTTGGCGTTAAGCTCTGCGCTTATCAATAATGTCGTATTAAGTCAGTTCCTCGGACTTTGTCCCTTCCTCGGAGTTTCAAAAAAGGTAAAGACCGCTCTTGGGATGGGTACTTCCGTAATCTTCGTAATTACGCTTTCAAGTATTGTAACGGGCGTTATCTATGAACAGCTGCTTGTCAGGTTTGATTTGACTTATCTTAAAACTATTGTCTTTATTCTGGTAATTGCCGCACTTGTACAGTTCGTTGAAATGTTTTTAAAGAAATTCATGCCTTCTTTGTACAAAGCGCTTGGAGTTTATCTTCCTCTAATTACCACTAACTGTGCCGTGCTGGGTATTGCAATTACAAACGTACAAAAAGAATATTCACTTCTTGAGGGTACGGTAAACGGCTTTGCTACCAGCGTCGGATTTACAATATCAATTGTTATTCTTGCCGGTATACGTGAAAAGATGCAGTATAACGATATTCCGAAGGCCTTTCAGGGGATGCCGATTGTCCTTGTTTCCGCAGGACTTATGGCAATCGCCTTTTGCGGCTTCTCCGGTCTTTTATAGGAGGAAGTCAGATGAATTATTCAAGTATTGTAACTGCATTGATATTGATGCTTTGTCTCGGAGCTTTTGTCGGCTTATTCCTGGGTGTTGCGGCAATTGTATTTAAGGTAAAGGTAAACGAAAAAGAAGAAAAGATTCTTGAAGCTCTTCCCGGAAATAACTGCGGAGGATGCGGATATCCCGGATGTCAGGGTCTTGCAAACGCCATTGCAAACGGTAAGGCGCCTGCAAATCAGTGCCCCGTAGGCGGAGAGGAAACCGGTAAAAAGATTGCCAAAATCTTGGGAACCACAGTTTCCGAAAAGAAGAGAATGGTTGCCTTTGTGGCATGTAAGGCTCATTGTGAAGACATTTCTCTTGACTACAATTATTACGGAGTGGAAGATTGCAGAATGCTCGGCTTTGTGCCTAACGGAGGCCCCAAGTCCTGCAACGAAGGGTGTCTTGGGTACGGTACCTGCGTTAAAGCTTGTCCCTTTGATGCAATTAAAGTCATTGACGGGGTTGCAAAGGTTGACAGAGAAAAATGCAAGGCCTGCGGCAGATGCGTCGAAGCCTGTCCCAAGAAGCTGATTTCTTTGATTCCATATGATTCCAAATATGCCGTACCCTGTTCAAACAAGCAGAAGGGTGCCGTAACAAGTAAGCAGTGTAAGGTCGGATGTATCGGCTGCACGCTCTGTGCGAAGAATTGTCCCAATGATGCGGTTGTAATCGAAAGTTTTAACGCAACGATTGATTATGATAAGTGTCAAAACTGCGGAATCTGTGCCGAAAAATGTCCGAGAAAAACTATTGAGTCTCAGTATTAGATGGTATGCATTTAGATAATTTTGACGATAACGATAAAAATAAATCTTACACATTGGCAACGGTTATTGCGGTCTTGATGATTGTAACAATTGTTGCTTTTGTTGTGCTTTTTAATGCATCGAAGATCAAACGGCTTATAGGAAACGATGAAAGCAAATCCACAGAAAGCGTTACCGAAACTGTGGATTTTGTTGATGAAGAAGAGTTTTCCTATGAATCTTCTGGTCTTACAGTCTCGGATCTTGATTTCTATGAGATGTACAAAGAAACCGAGGATAGTAATGTCACGGAGGAATCCATTGATAGTTCCGAATTAAAAACTGAGGAAGAAGTAAACGAAACCAACGACGGAAAACACGTAAGCGTTACGAATAAAGACGGGAAAGTCGAATGGGTAGCCATTAGCCCCAATCTTAAAAAGAACGACTACGATTTCACAAATTTATACAATTCAAACGGGAAGCTTAAGTATTTTGAGGGCGATACCAAAGTAAGTACTTTCGGTGTGGACATTTCAAAAGAACAAGACTATGTCGACTTTAATAAATTAAAAAAGGCAGGCTGTGAATTTGTGATGCTTCGTGTCGGCACAAGAGGGTACCAGAGCGGTCAGATAAACATAGACGATTATTTTCTTGATAATCTTAAACGTGCTACGGATGCGGGTTTGGAAGTCGGAGTATATTTTGTTTCAAATGCGGTAACCGAAGCGGAAGCCGTTGAAGAAGCTCAGTTTGTAATCGATAATGTGGGAGAGTACAAGCTTACTTATCCGGTTGGCTTTTTAATGGAGTATCCGGAAAACGATACTTCGAGAATTGATAAGCTTACCAAGAGCGAGAAGACAACAATAACACGTGCTTTTTTAAAGAAGATAGCCGAAGCCGGCTTTAAACCGATAGTATACGGCACAAAGGAATGGTTCTTAAAGGAAGTTGATTTGGTAAAGTTAATCGGTGATTTTGATATGTGGCTTTGCGAAACAGAGCTTAATACTCCGGATTATCCTTACAAATACTCGATGTGGCAATACAATTCGACAGGTTCAATTGACGGAATATCGGGAGATGTTTCTTTTGACATTTGCTTTCTTGACTACACATTAAAGTAAAGCGAATTTATCTTATCGGATATCTTTACCCTACTGTAGATTTCCGCATACTCTTTATTTGAAATTTTATCAATATAATTTTGAAAGAAGTTCTTTTGGCAGCCGTTTCTTTTTAAGATATCGGCTGCTTTATTGTATGCGATGGCGGCTTCAAGCTCATCTTCGTAAGTTCCGACTATGTAGTTTGATCGTACATGAATGGTAGTTTTATATTGGGGCTTTAAATTATTGCCGATACGGCTTACTCCGTAATAATTATTGATGATCTTGATGTTTTCACGTCTGAAATCGAGAGAATCCGAGTTTACGAACAGAAAATCCCTGCCTTCGACAGCAAAGCTTTTAATTCCGAAACGTTCTTTTACGGAAATCTGATTACCGTAATCGGCCACGAAATAATGGTTTCCGCGACACATAATCTTATGCTGGGAAAAATAAAACAAATCATCCATATCGAATTTCAGTTCTTCGAAGGGAGAATAGAAATAGCTGAAGTAGCGTTTATGTACATATATGGGATTTGAAAAATAAAGCTTATTGTCGCGAAGGTTTATAAGAGTTACATACTTTTCGTATTTTATGGGACAGTTAATTTCGTAATTCAAGCAAGAAAAGCATCTGTTATTTAATATTTCGCTTGCCAAAGTATAGGTTGCGGCCGCTTGAATTTCATTTTCATAGCTTCCGAGACTTATGTGCTTTCCGTTTACGGTAATGGAAGCCCTGAAATTTAATTCGCCGTTTTTCTTTTTATCAACATACACACCCGGTAACATAACATCCTCCGTGAAATAGCTTAACACAGTTTTTTGCTTTATTCTATTGAACTAAGTTTATTTTTAAGGTAAAGTATTAGCGACGTTTTTTGCGATAAAAAGGAGCCGATTATGTATTATACAAGTACACGTAATGATGCAATTAAGCTTACCGCTTCCGAAGCAATTCTTAAGGGACTTTCTGATGACGGAGGCTTGTTTGTTCCAAGTGAATTTCCCAAGCTTTCAAAATCTTTAAAGGAAATCAGCGAGCTTGATTATAAAGAAACCGCTTATCTTGTAATGAAGGATTTCTTAAGCGACTTTACAAAAGAGGAGCTTATGGACTGCATTAACAAGGCTTATGACGAAAAGTTTGACACACCCGAGATTGCTCCTTTGGCAGAAGCCGAAGGCGCATATTATCTGGAACTGTTTCACGGCAAGACCATAGCTTTCAAGGATATGGCACTTTCCATTTTGCCGCATTTACTTATTACGGCAGCGAAAAAGAACAATTCGGATAAAGAAATCGTTATCTTAACCGCAACAAGCGGAGACACAGGTAAGGCTGCACTTGCAGGTTTTGCCGGAGTTAAGGGAACAAGAATTATTGTTTTTTATCCGAAGGGCGGTGTTTCCAAGGTTCAGGAGCTTCAGATGGTTACCCAGAAGGAGTCAAATACCGAGGTAATCGGTGTTAAGGGTAACTTCGACGATTGCCAGTCAAGTGTTAAAGAAATATTTAACGACAAGGCTCTTAAAGATGAAATGGCAAAGGCGGGATTCCGGTTCTCAAGCGCCAATTCCATCAATATAGGAAGACTTGTTCCTCAGATTGTTTATTATGTCTACGCTTATGCTAAGCTTTTGAAGGAAGACCGTATTAAAGAGGGCGAAAAGATCAATATCTGTGTTCCCACCGGTAATTTCGGAAACATTCTTGCCGCTTTCTATGCAAAGAACATGGGACTTCCGGTTAACAAGTTAATCTGTGCTTCAAATGACAATAAGGTACTGTTTGATTTCCTAAAGGACGGAGTTTACGACAAGAATCGTGAGTTTATTCTGACCGATTCTCCTTCGATGGATATCTTGATTTCTTCAAATCTTGAAAGACTGATTTATCTGGCAGTCGGCTCCGACGCGGGAAAGACTAAATCTTTGATGGAAAGCCTTAAAAAAGAGGGTATTTATTCAGTTAAGAATGATTTCTCACTTATAAAGGATCAGTTTGTCGGTGAGTATGCAACTTGGGAAGAGTGCAGCAAAAAAATTCATGATTTGTATTCGGATACCGGCTATGTGATCGATACGCATACCGCCGTTGCCGCTGCATCTTATGATAAATATGCGGCTTCCACGAAGGATGAGACAAAGACCGTTATCGCTTCCACGGCAAGCCCGTTTAAGTTTACACAGTCGGTTATGAAGGCAATAGATTCAAAATATGAAAATACAGATGTTTTTGAATTGATTCCGATTCTTTCAAAGACCGCAAACGTTGAAATTCCAAACGCAATCAAAGAAATTCTCGATGCAAAGGTTGTTCATGACACAGTTTGCGAAATTTCCGAAATGAAGACTTTGGTTAAAGAAAATATGAATTTACAGTGAGGTGTGAAGGATGAGTGTACTGACTCTTGTACTGCTTATTTGCGGTGTTTATCTCTGTGTGATGGCCGTGAAGATGAAAAATACCGGAACAATTCCGAAGGGTCTTATCAGCAGCAAGATTAATCTTGAAAGAGCAAAGGATATTCCCGGATACATCGCTTATATGTATCCGAAGAGCATTTTACTCGGTGCATTGATGTGCGTATTCAGCGGAATCATTTTGATAAGCGATTTTGTCTCCATAAACGCAATTTTACTTGTGGCAGTGCATCTCCTATATTGTGCTTCCGTTGTTGTTTATGCCGTTATTTCCGTTAAGGCACAAAATAAATATCTGTTTTAGAGGTTAAAATGACTGACGAAGAAATATTAAGGCATGTCGACCATACGCTTTTAAAGCCTTTTTCCGTTTGGGAAGATTACAAAAAACTTTGCGACGATGCCGTCAAATATAAGACCGCTTCCGTTTGCATTCCGCCTTGCTTTGTAAAGCGTGTAAAGGATGCTTACAAAGACACTGTAAAAATCTGTACGGTTATCGGATTCCCTCTGGGATATCAGACGACTGAAACAAAGGTTTTTGAGGCAAAGAAGGCAATCATTGACGGAGCCGACGAAATCGATACAGTAATCAATGTTTCCGATGCCAAGGCCGGTAATTTTGAATCCGTGGAAAAAGAAATTAAGGCTTTAAGAGAGGTAACTTCCGGTAAGATCTTAAAGGTTATCGTCGAAACGTGTTATCTTAACGACGATGAAAAGATAAAGCTCTGTGAGTGTGTTACAAATGCAAAAGCCGATTACATCAAGACTTCCACGGGTTTCGGAACCGGGGGAGCTACATTTGATGACGTAAAGCTTTTTAAAGAACATATCGGTCCGGCTGTGAAGATTAAAGCCGCAGGCGGAATCCGCTCAAGAGAAGACATGGAAGAATTTTTGAGGTTAGGTGCCGACAGGCTTGGAACTTCATCGGCCGTATCTATTTTAAGAAATCAGGTTTAAGAATAAAAATGGGAAAAGAAGTATATACACGTATTGAACGCTTGAGAAAGCACATGGCGGAGGTTAATGCCGACTGGTTCTTTTCCACAAGCGACGATTTTCATGCATCGGAATATGTTGCGGATTATTTTAAAGTAAGAGAGTACTATACCGGCTTTACGGGCGAGAATGCATTCCTGCTGTTAAATAAGTCGGAAGCCCTTATGTGGACGGACGGACGTTTCTTTATCCAGGCACCCATTGAACTTGAAGGCTCGGGGGTTTTGCTCATGAAGATGGGCGAGGAAGGGGTTCCGACCGTATCCGAGTACATACTTAAAAATGTCAAAAAGGGCGAAAACTTCTATGCCGACGGAAGAATGGTTTCGACCACTTACGGAAAAAGTCTGGAAAAGGCTCTGAACACGGTCGGAGCAAAGTTTGTATATGACAAAGACTTGGGCGGAGATTGTTTTTTAGATAGACCTTCACTTCCGTCAAGTAAGCTTGATATTTTAAGTGATGAAATTACAGGCGAAAGCTTTAAAGAGAAGCTTATCAGAGTAAGGGATGCTCTTATAAAAGAAGGCGCAGAGTATAATTTCCTAGGCTCAATCGACGACATCGCCTGGATTACCAATATGAGAGGTCGGGATGTAGCCTGCAATCCCGTATTCCTTTCTTATATGCTTATCACCATGGACGAAGCATATATTTTCATGCAGAACAGTGAAGTTTCCAAGGAAGTAAGAGACTATCTTGAAAACAACAATTGCATCATAAAGGATTATTCGGAAGTAATAGATTTCCTACTTTCATATGAATTTAAGGGTAAGGTTTTATGCGATGAATCAAGCGTTAACTTTACATGCTTTAAGGCGCTTGAAAAGAAGGCGACTTTGGTGAAGGCAGTTAATCCTTCAAGGATGATGAAGGCCGTTAAGAACGAAACCGAGATTAAGAGACTTAAAGAAGCCTATATCGAAGATTCGGTCTGCGTTACGAAGTTTATTTACTGGCTAAAGAAAAATATCGGTAAAACAGAAATTTCCGAACTTTCAGCGGCAAAGTACCTCGATGCTCTCAGGAGTAAGGTACCCGGATTCATGGATCTTTCTTTTCCGACCATAAGCGGCTACAAGACAAACGGAGCCATTGTTCATTACGGGGTAACCGAAGAGTCGAATGCCACACTTGAGCCTGAAGGCATGTTATTAGTCGATTCGGGCGGACAGTACGAAAAGGGTACGACGGACGTCACCCGTACGGTTAAGCTTGGGAATGTTCCGGATAAGGCAAAGGTTTTTTATACAAAGGTTGCTGCATCAATGCTTAATCTTGCCGATGCGAAATTTTTGCAGGGTTGTACCGGAAGAAACCTTGATACGATTGCAAGACTTCCTTTATGGGAGTTGGGTTACGACTACAAGCACGGAACCGGACACGGTGTCGGCTACATCTTAAATGTACATGAGGGTCCTCAGGCAATTCGCTGGCAGTACAACAAGAAGATTGACGAATTCGTATTCGAGCCCGGAATGATTACAAGCGACGAACCGGGTGCTTACTTTGAAGGCGAGTTCGGTATCAGAATTGAGAACATCATTCTTTGTTGCAAGGATAAAGAAAACGAATTCGGAAAGTTTTTGAAATTCGAGCATCTGACATTCGTTCCTTTAGACAGAGAGCTTGTCGACAAGAGCCTGCTTTCCGAAAAAGAAATTTCTTTATACAATTCTTATCAGGCTTCGGTATACGAAAAGTTGAAGAATTTACTTACCGAAGAAGAAGTTAAGTGGCTTAAGGAAGAAACAAAAGAACTTTAATTCATTGTTATTAAAAAATCCTAAAATTTTCTTCGTAAATAAAAATTTTAATTGTCATACGAATTAAAATAATGTATTATAACGTCGAATGTTTCATCACTTGCTGATGACACAAATATAAAAAAGAAAGAGGTAAAATACATATGGCACTCGATTTAGCTAAATATGGTATTACCGGTGTAACGGAAGTTGTTCACAATCCTTCCTATGAAACTCTCTTTAAAGAAGAGACAAAGGCCGGTCTTGAAGGTTATGAAGTAGGTCAGGTTACAGAGCTTGACACAGTAAACGTTATGACAGGTGTATTTACGGGACGTTCTCCTAAAGATAAGTACATCGTAATGGATGAGAATTCCAAGAACACTGTTTGGTGGACATCCGATGAATATAAGAACGACAATCATCCCATGTCAGAATCTACTTGGGAAGCTGTTAAGACTCTTGCAAAGAAAGAACTTTGCGGCAAGAGACTTTTCGTAGTAGATGCATTCTGCGGAGCCAATAAGGACACCCGTATGGCTGTTCGTTTCATCATGGAAGTAGCTTGGCAGGCACACTTCGTAAAGAACATGTTCATCGTTCCCACAGACGAAGAGTTAGCAAACTTTGAGCCTGATTTCGTTATTTACAACGCATCCAAGGCTAAGGTTGACAATTACAAGGAGTTAGGTCTTAATTCAGAGACTTGCGTAGCTTTCAACATTACATCCAAGGAACAGGTTATCTTAAATACCTGGTACGGCGGAGAAATGAAGAAGGGTATGTTCTCCATGATGAACTATTATCTTCCTTTGAAGGGCATCGCTTCCATGCACTGCTCGGCAAACACAGATATGGAAGGTAAGCACACAGCAATCTTCTTCGGACTTTCCGGAACAGGTAAGACCACACTTTCAACCGATCCCAAGCGTCTTCTTATCGGTGATGACGAGCACGGCTGGGATGATAACGGCGTATTCAACCTTGAAGGTGGTTGCTATGCAAAGGTTATCGGCCTTGACAAGGAATCTGAGCCTGATATCTACAACGCTATCAGAAGAGATGCATTACTTGAGAACGTAACCGTTGATAAGGACGGAAAGATTGATTTCGACGATAAGAGCGTAACCGAGAATACTCGTGTTTCTTATCCTATTCAGCACATTGAAAAGATTGCAAAGAATGTAAACAAGGTTTCTTCGGGCCCTGCAGCAGACAACGTAATCTTTCTTTCAGCTGATGCATTCGGAGTACTTCCTCCTGTATCAATTCTTACACCTGAACAGACACAGTACTACTTCTTATCAGGATTTACAGCAAAGCTTGCAGGTACAGAGCGCGGCATTACCGAGCCTACACCCACTTTCTCAGCTTGCTTCGGTCAGGCATTCCTTGAACTTCATCCTACAAAGTACGGTGAAGAGCTTGTTAAGAAGATGAACAAGTCAGGCGCTAAGGCTTATCTTGTAAATACAGGTTGGAACGGAACAGGAAAGAGAATTTCCATCAAGGATACAAGAGGTATCATCGATGCAATTCTTTCCGGAGACGTTTTGAAGGCTCCCACAAAGCAGATTCCTATCTTTGATTTCTGCGTACCTACAGAGCTTCCCGGTGTTGACAAGAACATTCTTGATCCTCGCGATACCTACGCTGATGCTTCCGAATGGGAGAAGAAGGCTAAGGATCTTGCTGAGAGATTCAACAAGAACTTTAAGAAATATGAGACTAATGATGCAGGTAAGGCTTTAGTAAAGGCCGGCCCTCAGCTTTAATCATTGACTTTAAGCCGGAAGTGTGAATGCACTTCCGGCTTTTTCTTTACTATATAGGAAATTGCTCCGCATGGGAGAGCCAAGGCCCTCTCAGTCACCTGCGG
>CAVJJQ010000066.1:0-14778 GCA_963649755.1 bacterium
GTCAAAATGTCTGATTGAGCAAACATTCATTTCCGAAACCAATTCATCTGTAGCTTTCTTCTTTGCATCCAGATCAGCTTTGACCTCAATCAGGTTTTTATCAAGCTCAACACACAGTTTCGTGATTTCTTTAAGTTCAGTCTCTGCCTGTAAAAGATTTTCCTTTTCGGTTGAAAGTTTACTTTCTTCTTCCTTTGTTTTTTGCTCTGCCTCACCGATTAATTGCTGTGCCTTGACCTTTACGGAGTATTTAAGGCTTCCTATTCGCTTTGCATCCTCGGAATTATTTTCTTTTTCGGAAATAAGACATTGCAGTTCATTGATTTTACCTTCAGTCCGGACAAGCTCTTTAAAAATCTCTGCGCATTGAAGAATATCCGTTTCATGCCTTAACAGCTCAAGCTCTGTCTTGCAGCCGTTATACTTGCCTTCCGCCTCTTCAAACGCAATACGTATCTGCTCCAAAGAATCGCAAGCCTCATAATAATCCTTGGATTTTTCCTCATAATTGATATGAGCAATCAAAGCATTCTGTTCTCCAATCGCCTTATCAAGATTTGCAATATCCGTTTCCGTAGAGGCGATGTGATTTGAAAGAGCTGCCTTAAATCCGCAGACCTGTCCTATGCTCTCAACAAATTCATCGTTTTCCGTATAGAGCCGGTCACTTATCTCACTGATTTCACGAAGTGCTTTGAGAAGCTCTTTGTTTGTATTATGCTCCTTAATTACATTTTCTTTTTCCTTTATACGCTTTGCATAGTTGCAAAGCATGGTTTCAAGCGAACCGTCTGCCCTTCCGTTTGCCACGCTTTTTATTTTTTGTTCAATTGCCGGAATAAAGAACTTGTTTATAAGCTTTTCAGATGTCTTGGCCTCGTCGAAATATTGATTGAGTCCGCCCTCATCCTTATTCAGAGCCTCGATGACGCTTTCCCATTCCGTTCGGAAAATACCGTACTCCGAAAGCACCTTAATCCATTTTGTACTCTCATCCGAAGAATAATAATCAAGCATACCGCGGCTTGCTTTTGCTTTTTCCCGCACATAGTCAAAATCCGCAGGAATATACTTTCCACCTTCATTTCTTGAAAGTTCAAGCCTTGAAATGCTGTACGGAGAATCATTTTCGTACACGGTCTTAAAAGTATAATATCTAATCGAGTTTCCTCTCTTTGTATCGTCTGAAGAGCCTGCACTACTTGCAGCCATTGCAATACCGGTGAGAAGTTTTTCTCTGCTTTCGTCCGTTGTCCATTCTATCAATACAAAAGAATGGTCTCCCTGGCGGGTAAAATATTCTTCAATACGCCTGCCTCCGGCCATTGCCTTCGGATTGACAGGTTGCATCATAAGCTGCACGAGAACAGTCTTACCTCCACCGTTATTTAAATTAAACAATGAATTAAGTGCATCGCCCGAGTTTGATGACAAATCATAGAGTTCATCCGGGATAAATCTCTTGTCGTCATTATATTTAAAATTGACTATTCTTATTTTACTGATTTGCGGCATCCTGCCCCTCCTCCATCCACAGATTTATCGCCTGAACCCTCTCTTTTCTGAGCACATACGGCATAAGATCCTTTGTCTTCTTTGTCGGCTTTATACGTCCGTCGCTTTCCGTAAAAATGTCATCTGCCCTGAATTTTAAAAGTATCTTATTTATAACGCCAAAGCGGTCCTCCATTCTACGGCTTAGAGAATCTCCTTCTTTTTTACTGAGCCAGTCATTTGAAAGCATCACGAAATTTTCGCTGTAATCTTCGCTTTTATCATCCCCGTCTACACCCTTTGCTACGGCATTCTCGCAATGTTTGGTAAACTCCTTAATAAGCTCCTCTTTGGTAATGAAGTCTCTCACGAGAGCATCTGAACCCTCTCCCTTAAAGAAAATAAACAGAATAAAGATTGCAAGATAATTCAAGAGATAGAGGTCCCTCGCCCTGACCTCGCTATTTGCTTTAATATCCGCGCGGTAATCCATATTATTCTTTAAAATTAAATCATTATCCTCTGTCGGGACCATGTAAATACGATTCTGTGCCGAGATTATTTCAAACCCAAGTTCTTTTCCCATCTCGTCCAGTTCATCCCTGGCCTCTTCATCATCGGTCAGACTCCAGATAAGATTGTCGTCGTTTCTGTCAACCCATCCTTTTTTCATAAGCTCATGAAAGAGTTTAAGCGAATTCCTGTTCATTACTCTACCTCAACAATATAGTCGGTCATCTGTATAATCGTGCTTACTTCTCCGTCGTCTATCCTAAACTCAAAATCCGTATTCCCGGTCTTAAATACAATCTTCTTCATGGAAAGCAGATTTTCCGGAAGATTAAAGATAATCCACAGCAAATCCAGTTCTCCAAGCGGTTCCGCAATAAAGATATCGTTTTGCTTCCTAATGTCTTCAATATCGATGCATTCCCTCTGGTAAATACTCATAAGCGTATTCGGAAGCATGCTCTCCCTGCTCCACTTAAGTAAATCCGCCATAGATAAAGACTTCACAAACTGACTTATTTTGAATTTATTCTTTCCCTGAATATACGAAAAAAACGCACCGCAAATTTCCATATAGATTTCGTTGCGTTCCCGATTTTGCTTTTCAATAAAATCGTCCGTATCTTCTATGTCTAACCCGTCAGCTTCATCCTTGTCTTTTATTGTCCCATAGGAAGAATAAAAGCTTTCTATGCTTTGTCTTTTTTCATATTCGGGACTTAAAAGCGGAAAAAGAAGGTTAAGCGCCGCATCTCCAAGCCTGTCATCCAGCTTGCGAAGTTTTGCCATGATGTCCCGTTCGAAATTCATACGTTCATAGTTCTTTATCACAAAGCTGTCTTTAAGTATCTGCTTGTAGGATTCGGATGCTGAATATTTTGCATTAATAAGCGAACGTTGCTCAAAAATCGTAGTATCAAGATTCCTGCTTATTTCATTCAGAGCCTGAAGGTTTTTCCTCGCAGCTTCCGTATCCGCGCCATTGTCGCAGGCAGTTCTCACCTTCTCTGCCTCCGCCAGTACTGTTCTTTGAATTTCCTCAAGCTCTCTTTGCTCATCCTCTAGCAAATTTCTGTACTGTACTACAATCTTCTCATATTCATTCTTCGTAATTTTTGATATATTTTCACGGCAGCGCATGATAAAATCGTCCATACTGTGGCTCATATTGCGAAGCCTTGCAACCAGCTCCCTGCTCTGCATCAAGGCTTCGGAATAGTTCTTACGCTTCATATATTCCTGCATTTTGAAGCGTGTTACCGAATAATCAAGCTCTGATTCTATTTCCTTTGATCTGTAAAGAAAATCAAAGACATCATCCGTCAGGAAATATGTTCCGTTTTCCTCATTGACAAGTCGAATGGGCATCTTTTTAAAGTTTTCTTTTTCATTAAAGAATGTATTGTATTCGATTAGCTTACCGTTATTCTGAAGAACGTTTACAACGATAAAATCGGCAAGCTTATATGTATCCACATCATATTCGTCGGGAATAATTTGAATAATATTATCTAAAAATCCCGCAATGTCTTTCACGGTGCAGATCTGTACATCACTGAGGGTGCGCTCCTTTATAAACAAAAGTACCATCACGACCAGATTGTTAATCACATCATAATCACCGTGGAACATGCTCTTAACATCATCCGAATAGCTGTTTACGGTAATGCTCCGGACAATGTCTATAAACTTCATTCTGTTTTGAAAGTCGGAAAGCATTTCCTTTATATCGGAACGAAGCATTTGATTACTCCTCACATAGATTTACGTAGGATATTATTTCCTGTGGTATCAGTTTGTTGCTTTTCAAAATCTCATCCAGAGCTTCCGCATCTTCCCCATCGAAAGCTTCCAGAATATCACCAAAATCCATATCTTTCTTTTTCAAAGAAGGGCTGTCCTCAAGTTCCATACCTCGTGACCTTGAAAGCATCCTTAAATATCCGGGAACAAAAAGTGAGATATTAAGCGGTTTGTTCACTTCCACGGTTCGTCTGAAAATGTCAAAGCCTTCCCTGTCTATATCTCCCCAATATAAAAACCTGACATCGGGATTTCCCATGAATCTGACATATTCGATAAGGGCTCCCTTCTTTTGCGAAACCTTATTGCCGCATCCATAAACCACACCGTCAATGTCGGTTCCAAACAGGCTTCTAAAGCCATCTTCAAACATTCTTCTGCGTATATTGAACCATATATCTTTGTTTTCGCATATAAGGAGCGTCATTTGCTCCTTCCTGACCGGAATAAAATCATGAAAGCAATATTCCGGGGTGTCATAAAATTTAAGTTCCCCTTCACCTATTTTCAACGCTTTCAGCAAGGCTTTAAATGAACTGTCATCCAGAATTTTTTCGCGTCCGAATATTTCAAAAGATCTTTCTTTCCTTGATACATACTGAGCATTTTCTCTTGTAAAAAGAAAGCTGTTTAGTTTAAGGATCAGCTGTTCATTTTCATCAAATATATCCTTATGTGACAAAAGATATCCGTTTTTTAAAAGCAGCGGATGCAGCCGCATAATCCTTGTTGTCCGGTCCTCAAAGGTTTCTTTTTCAAGAAGTATGCGGTATTTCTTGTAAAGAGGATACGCGATATTCCCATTCTTGCCCGAAGCTTTCACTGGTTCTATGTACCCGCTGTAAGTCAGAATGCTTACCTCATCAAACAGTCTATGCACATCAAAACAGTCCACCTGCATTAAGGATGCAAGCTCATTTACAGTGATGTTCTTTTTCCCATATTTTAAAAGTTTATCTTTGATGTCCACCTAGAGTACCTTTCTGCCATTCCCCGTAACGCGGAAAGTTGTTTCTATCATCACAATCATAAGGATAAAGAACAGCATTAAATAAATCGGCATGATTGAAAAAGAAATTGCATTTCCCAAAAGGCCGAAAAGCGGAGGCATAAAGGTGGAACCTACGTAGGCGCTTGCCATCTGAATGCCTATAATCGCACCGGAATTCCTGGCTCCGAAATTGTAGGGTGTCGAATGAATAATGCACGGATAAATCGGTGCGCAGCCAAGCCCTATGATTAGGAAGCCTGCCAAAGAAAAAGCGTAGGAATTAATCGGAAGGAGCAAGGCAATTATTCCGACTGTTGCAATTAAAGTTCCCGAAAGAATCATCTTTCGGTCTCCGACTTTTTCGGTAATAAATCCGTTAATCATTCGGCCTACCGTAATGCCTATATAAAAGAGAGCCGCAAGGCCTGCCGCCTTTTCCTCGGAAATATTTTTAACCTCAACGAAGTAAGTGCTTGCCCACTGCATTGTAGTAGATTCTGCCGCACAGTATGCAAAGAAACCTATTAACAGGAAGGGAACACCTTTTATTTTTAATGCCTTGAAAAGGCCTACGCTCTCGCTTTCTTCTTCCGAAACTGCCTTATTGACCTTCCACACGGGAAGCGTTGCAAGGAGTAAGACCGCAATTCCAAGCTGTATGAAGCCTACAATGCGATAGCCCCTGTTCCATGAGCCTCCTGAAAGTGCATAGCTCATGATAAAAGGGCTTACAATCGTGCCGACTCCCCAGAAACAATGAAGCCAGCTCATGTGCTTTGCCTTGTAATGCAGGGCGACATAGTTGTTTAAGGCTGCGTCAATCGCTCCCGCGCCTAAACCATACGGAATTGCAAAAAGAATCAGCATATAAAAGCTACTTGAACACGAAAAGCCAAGCAGGGCTATTACCGTAAGGAATACACTTGCAACGGTTACGATTCTGGTACCGAATTTTCTGGTCAATCTGTCCGAAAAAAGGCTTGAAACAATCGTGCCGCCCGATATGGTCATCGTAATAATTCCCATGTAAGATATCGGCACATTCATCTCGGTATGCATAACGGGCCAGGCAGATCCGAGCAGTGAATCCGGCAGACCGAGGCTGATAAACGCGATATAGATTAAAGCAAGCAAAAGCAAATACATATATATCCTCCGAAGTACCTGTATAAGGAACAAGCCTGACACTAATTTACAGCTTTTCCTTGAGACAATCAACGAGATTTGTGCGGAAGAAAAAGAAAAAAACAGTTCAGGGTTAACTGATTTCCCTGAACTGTTCTTTTCCCTAAGCTTATAATGAATTTCTTCTTTTAATTGTATCGTCTTTCGACTTGTCCTTTAGTGCAACCTTTGCATCTTTAATGGCTTTCTTTTTCTGAGCTATCGCTTCATTTTCCTCTTTGATAGCGGCATCAAACAGGTTATCAAGTTCCCCGGTAATCTGTTCATCCGCCTCTCCTACAGACATTCCGGCCTGTGCATAGGCCTTTCTCATGTTGAGAATCGATCCGTTTGTAAAATCGTTGATAGCCTTTAAATCGTCCCTGTTGTCCGCAATGAGCTGCGATTCATTTAAAGTGCCGTCATAGTATTTCCTAATCAGATCCTTTTTAAAGGCCTCCGAAGTCTTCCCTGAATTTTTGCAGAGCACATACTCGATTCCTCTGCTCATGATATGCTCACTTACCTCGGGATGAAGAAGCTTTACCTCTTCTTTTATCCTGCCGGCTAAGGGCCTCATCACAACACCGAACTCCTCTGTATCCTCTCTTTCCTTCATACGGGCAACCATATTTAAGCAGCGTAACATGAGATTGTATCTGCGGTTTGCATAACTGTCATTATTACGTTCTGTTCTTTGTACTCCCGACGCGGCATCCTTCTTATTCAGATACTTTTGGGTCTTTTTCTCAAGTGTGTCAAGCACATGCTTGAAATCCCTCCTGTTAATTGCATTTCTTTCGGAAAGTTCGATGAGTTCCTCAAGTAAATCCTTCGTATCGCGATATTCCTGGGATGAACCCCTGAACCGGTTATCGTTTTTAAAAAGATCCATTTGGGAATATATATCTTCTGCTATGCCCTTTATTGTTCCCTTGAAGAAATCCTTTGTACCGACACTTATATCCGAATTTCTCGATTGCTCATCTGCCTTGATTTTCTCATCCGTTAAAGGGGGAATTTCCTTAGGTTCGATTACTTTCACGGTGTCATGATGGTTTCTGAAGCAGTATGCAAATGAGCTTTGATTCTTATAATTTTCGGGAATTTCACCGGCCTTTTCGGCTTCTTGCCTGACCAAATCATCAATTTCTTCCTTTGATGTACATTTTCCGAGTTTCTTTACAATATCCGAAACCGTCGGAACACTGAATTCCGAATACAGCTTCTGATATGTAATCATATCTTCACAGTTTGTGAAAGCTCGTTTGCAGCCGGGATATTTATCCTTAAAATCATTCGCATAATTTCCCAAACAATTAAGCTTACAAAATTCATCGTCTTTTTCAAAAACATTCTTTACAGAGTCAAGCTTTTTATCGATTTTCTCAGTTGCGTCACCAAGGGCTGCCTGTCTTTCACAATAGAGTGCATATGAAAATTTTCTGTATCTTTCGGCAGCCTCTGCGTCTGCCTTGCGATCGTTTTTGATAAATTTGTCGTATTCTATTTCTCCGTCGCGTACAACTTCACCCAATGTCTTAAGGCCTTTTAAATAGGTCCATTCATCGTCTTCCAATTGAACCTTATCCTTAAGCCATTGATTTTCGTCAATCCAGTCAAGAATTTTGGATATTGTAAGAAGTACCACATAATAATCGCGCATGCCATACAACTTCGATGCTATGTTCACATACGTCGTAATATTTTTTAAGCCTCTTGTGCAAAGCTTTGCAATTTCGTCCTCTTTTCTGTCCTGCGCCTCATCGTTTGTATCATCCATGAGGACAACTTCCTTGGTAATATCATATGCTTTCTTGAAATTCCCGCAGAATTCTCCCGTCATAAACCTGTCTTCATCTCCGAATATACCGTTTATGGGCAGATAAGCCTTTTGCGGTATGATATGCTCATTCTGGAGTTCAATCCATTTCTCTTGTGTCTTTTGATCAAGATTTTTTATATTTTCTTCCGTCATACCGGGAAGCCCGTCATAGCCGGGATTAACATTAAAAAGATTCAAAAGTGAAAAAAACGGAATAATTTCTTCGGAAACCATATTGTTCCTGCTGATTTCGTATCCTTCCGGATTATAACCCGAGACACGCTTAAGAGGCCTTGCGGAGGTGTCATAGGTATCCAAAAATCCTTCCTCCACATCTTTACTGTCGATATGATTACCAAAGAAGCGGTAAAGCTTCTTTTCTACCTGTTCAAAATATTGTTCCGGAGTTAAATCTACCACCAAATTTTTACCTATTTTCATTGGATGTCTCCTAAAATATATGAATTTATGTTTACTGTTTGTTTTGGAACGTTTCTTTATCCTTACGTTCCACTATTATACACATACCCAGAGACAAAAGGTGGACAAAGAGTTTGTCTCCTTTTTGTCACTTTTATAGGCTATAATACATTCGATACTTATTAAAGATACAACGGAGGAATTAACATGCCAAAACCCGAAAACAACAAGAGTCAATACGGCAAATACAGTGAGTACCTGGAACAGTCGATTCGCGGAAACAAAACCGTCGGAAATCACGTTTCAAGCCTTAAGGATTTAAACGAAACCTTAAAGAAATTAAATAAGGAAATCGAAAAATGCTATGAAACGGATGAAAATGGAAACTATAAGCCGATTGGCGAAAAGCGTCTTAATGACATTAAAAAGCTCTACAAGCTGTGCGATCACTTTGTAAGCCTTGCGGAAAATGATGCCATGCGCAACAACATGAGAGGAACTCTTGTGCATGAACTTCATCGCATACTTAAGCGGGATGAGGAATACGTAAACTGCCTTTTTGCAAATGATTACTTTCCCGAAACCTTCAGACGAAACATAGTGACAACCGATGCTTTTAATTCAATAAAGACCGTCGGAGCACGGATGAGTTCAAGGTATCCCGTCACCTATACGGACGAAAACGGTCAAAAGGTCTACGGTTTCTTTACGGCAGATTCTCACTTTGATGCCGTATCGGACCTTAATAAGCTTGGCCTATACGGCAAAGCCGGCATAAAAAGCGGAAGCAACATTACCGACAGAAACTGTGCCATGACGAGAATTGCAAATCTTCTCGGAGTAAATGACCTCATTGCCGAATCGCATCCCATGACCATTCTGGATGCTTCGGATAAAGAAAAAAAATCCAAAAAAGACGGCATATTTATGGTAACCGCCAAGGGCATTTCCCCGAAAGACATTTTCAAGCTGGATGGATATGAAAAAGGCTTAAAAGACGGTCTTGATTTTGCCTCGGTAAAAAAGAACATAGCCGATATGCAGATACTGGATTACATTTGCGGAAATATAGACAGGCATTTAAACAACATCACCTATATATTTGACGAATTAAATACTTTTGTCGGAATTCAGGGGATTGACAACGACCTTTCCATGGGTGCAATTGTTCCGGAGAAAAAAACCAGCCACCTGCCTGCTTTGTCCAATATGTTCGTTATTTCCGAATCAATGGCAAACAAGGTCAAGGATATTACCGAAGAAGATCTTGAATATGTATTAAAGGGTCTTAATTTAAGCGAGGACGAAATTAAAGCCGCCTGGAAAAGGACACAAGCGGTACAGAAACGTATCGAAAACGCAAATCATTATAAATCCGGTGACGTTTTCAAAATCGGTAAGCTGTCTATCGTGGATGGCGACAGTTGGTACGGCATAAATATAAACTCTCTGTGCACCCACAAAAGCATGGATTGCAACCTGTTTGATTATGTCTGTGACGTTCCCGATTATGTAAAAGAGCTCGAAAACAAGGAGAAAATAAGCAAAAAGGTTAACAACAATGCCCAAGTCAAGCAAAACCCCGGTGGAGTAAGCTTTCTGTTCTCAGACGACGAAATGAATGTTTGCGAGAAGTTTGAAGGATTTACTTATGCCAAAGCAACTCTTACCAGCCTTGCCTATACGCAGGAAGTAATTGAAAAAAACACTCGCTCCATCGACGTTCTCATCAAACGTCTTGAAGCATCGGCAACCGATTCAAAGACCAAACAGCTTGATTTAGAATCAAGAACGGAGGAATTCAACAATGTCTACAAGGCAGCAAAGGCAGTAAGGGATTGGTACCAAAAATACGATGAAAACACCGACAAATCCGAATTAAAGAAGCTCTACGAAACAGCCGCCGAAGCGTGTCAGAAATATATAAACAAGCACAATCCTTACTCCGCAATCGGTAAGGAAAGGCAAAAAACCGTAACGAACATAATGGAATTCATCGGAACTCAGGGCATCATGATTAATGAGTATCATGAATATGTGGCAGCACAAATGAGTAAAAAAGAAGAACCGGCCAAGGATGAAAATGCACAGGAAAATGAAAAGGCTGTAAAGAATAACGGCAATCAGCTGATATAGGGGCATATAAGCGCATTAGCTAATGGGAAGCACCGAGTGCTTCCCATTAATTTATTTGCAGGCGCCGCTTCAGACAGGTCAAGGTAAATCGAAAAAATCAGGAAGCATGCGATTTGATTCACTTACTTCCTGATTTTTATGATATAACCTTCAGCCTACAAATATTTTGTTTCCGGTTCTTTTTATTTACTTCATCTGAGGTCCCGAAGGCTTAGCTGCCTGCTTGGAAATTTCGTCTGCCTTTTTAACGTTTTCCTTCGCAGCCTCGTTAGCTTTTGCCTTGAAATAGTTTTCAAACTTTCCCATTATCTTTGTAAAGTTACGCATTATGTGTCCGGGCCCGCCGAAAATATATGTCGTTGTGTCGACCTCTTTTCTTTCTTCGTGTTCCTCTTGATAAATAAGCTTATTAAAGGATTCGGCAAGATCGGAATTGCGCTCTCTTAAACCATCTGCCATCTTATCCCAAGTCCAGTTGGGATCGTTTGCCTGCCATGTGGTAACAAGATTTAATACAGCCTGCATACCGCCTTTTCCGGCAATTGTTTTAAGAAGTGAATATCCGAGCATTGTATTAAGCTCTACATCGCCTGCAGGAGTTGTCATCAAATCCTTATATTCCTGCTTTGAGTATTCTTCCTTTGCACGGGGATTTCCCTTAAGGGAACCAATCAGATTTGCCTTTTCCTCTAAGGCCATGGCTCTCTTCAGAAAGCCGGATGTTGCTATTGCCGCTTTGGCATACTTGGTGTTTTCGTAAATCTGTGTCTTAAAGCTTGGGTCAAGCTTAACGTCCTTTATCGCCTTTATATCCTCATTGAGTGTCTTTGTCAGTTCTCCCAAGAGTATTGTATCGACATCGGGAGCCTTTTGTTCCATCATCTTGTCGGTCAAGCCCTTGATGGCATAGGAAGCCCCCACGTAGCGATATCCGAGATCATTATTGGTATCTAAGAAAGCTTCACTGCTTGCATTCTGAACGGGCACATAATTGTCCGTTCTGGTAACAATCCGATCCGATAACGTGAACGCTTCGTCGGGATGTTTTAAATAGTCAAGCACAAGGTCGATACGATTGTTCTTTGCCAAGGCATATTCTTTTTCAAAATCCTCGCTGAACATGTAAGCGGATTTGACACGATTCAAGTTCATACCGCTGTATGGTGCTATGTATCCCGCAATTTCGCGTGAGGCCTTTGAGAGATTGAAGTCATCCTTTTTAGGATTGGCTTCTCTTGACTCTCCAAACATATCCCTGATATTGTCTTTACAGTCACTAAGAATTTTGCTTTCTTTCGGAGCAGGGAGTAGGCTGCGGATTGCATCACGAATGCTCTTTGCCGCAGCAACTCTTGAGGCGCCGAAGAGTCCCGTGGGGCCGTCTTCCTTGTATACGAGGTAAGCATTGACCTTCCAGGATAGTTCCCTTAGCTCAGTCCGGATGCTCTTAAGCGCCGCCTTGTCTTCAAACTCGTTGAGATCGGCTTTTTTTATGTCGCCTATGATTGAGATTGCAGCGTCAAGAGCATTTTGCATATCTTTAAATTCCTGAGAACTCTTCTGGAAGAAATGATCCGATGCAAGCAATTCTTCACGGCAGCTTATAAGCTTATAAAAAGCCTTGTCTCTGAATTCGACAGTGCTCTCCGAAAGCGTGAAACGCTCCTCCATCATCTTTTCAACATTGCCTTCTTCAGGCTCTGTCTTACTGAAATCTCGAATTGCCTTTAAACGTGCTGCAAGTATTATGGGTATGTACGATGACCTCGAACGACTATAATATGCCTCATCAAAGATTGCATTTTCGCCCTGGGTAAGGCCGGGTGCAAGTATTGTATCCAATTCCCTTAAAGTTTCTGTAAATCGCCTTTGGTTTCTGTCTTGGCGGTTTAGCCCCATAAAAGCGGGGCCCCTAACATTCTTATGATAACCTACATATTCCTGTAGGGACTTAATTTTTTCCCTGACATTCTCAAGACTTACTCCCTCAGGAAGGGTAAGACGCTTTTCATTCACCAGGCTTGAAACAGCTTCCATGGTATCGTCCAATTCTTTTTCATCTGCTTCTGTTCTGAGATTGACCGGTTCAGCGTCAATGTGCGCATAATCCGACGAAAACTCCCATGATTTAGGATCAGCTTTCTGCCTGAGAAGGTACCAAATCTTCTCACAAAGGAAATCGTAAAAACGATCCATGAATGATTTGTAACTTTCTCTGTCCGTAAAATACGGTTCATCTTTGGGTCCTTTGGTGAATTCATTTAAATACTCACTTAGTGTCCTGTCTTTTTTGAAGTGATCATTCAGAGCGGAATATAGCTTGGTCTCATCCTCTGAGTAATATAAATCCTCGGGAATATCGTCATAATCAAAAGGAACATAATTCGGATCATCGCTTAGGTCTTTGAGTGCTGTCCTTACAAGCTCATAAGTGTTGTCATCTGTGTAGGTATTATAATATCTATTCTCAAAATCTAACTCCTTAAAATTACTTGGTGATGGTAATGGCATTGTTTTTCTCCTTTTTCACGTTATTTGCTTGAAGTATAACATGTTTTCGTAGACAAAAGGTGTACATTTCATAAGGAAAAAGAAAACTGCTCAGAACTTTTACGCAGTCCCGAGCAGTTGCATTTAAAAAGAAAATTGCGGTGTAAGCAAACTTATCGATTTTTAATTTCATTTATCTCTGAGAGCACATCCTCCGCCGATGTAAACAAAATACCCGTTCCGCCGTTATCGGTCCACTCTTTAATGTTCTTTGCAAGATCGTCTATAAGTATATATTCCGGACCCTTGCAATAATTTTTCTTTTCTTCGCGATAGACAATATTAACTTTCAAATCTTTCGAAAGCAGCCTGTGTGCCCAATTTGCTTTGTCTGTGCCGGAATTTGCAATTCCTCTGTGAGGCTTCGGTATGCCGCTTAAGATTTCGCACTTTTCACCGTATTCATTTGCCAGGGTTTCAAACATTTTAAGAGCTCCCGGCATTGGTTCAAGCTTATCGTAGAAATGGTCTACTTCTTTGACCTTCAGCCACATTTCATCATCCTGAGCCGGTGTCTTTGACTCCTGATCCAGGGGCTCAACTCCGCAAAGCTCCCTAATTCCCCTGTTGAAATCGGCAAGTACTCCGTCCATGTCGAAATATATCTTCTTTATCTCCATATAAACCTCTAAATCTTAATCTGAACCCATTTGCCCTGTCTGAATCTGACAGTCGCAAAAAGAAACCTCGACAGCTGGTCTCCGAGCACTCCGAGCCAGATACCGATAATCCCGAACCCAAAAGTGTAACCGAACAGGTAAGAAACAACGGTACGGATAATCGTGACGCTGACCGTGGATGCAATCGCCGTGTAAAGTGTATCTCCGGCACCTCTTAAACATCCCATATAAATAACCTGGCAGATTTGGAACACCACTACAAAGATGATGACGCGTGAGATGCCGACTCCGATTGATACAATTTCTTCTTCCTCAAAGAAGAGGCTAAAGAGCCATCTCGCGCCGAAGAAATAAATGCAAACAAGGCATACTGCAATAGACGCGCCGATTAAACGGCATGTCCGGCCGTATTCTTTGGCAAGGTCCGGATTCTTTTCGCCCAAGCTCCTTCCTATTAAAGCCACAGCCGTTGACTGAAGTCCGTCTCCGAAGGAAAAAGAAAGACTCATGATATTCATGCCGACCTGATGAGCCGCCATTGCGTTTGTACCCTGATCAGCTGCCATAATGGCTGTCAGCATAAAACCGATTCTCATCAGAACCTGTTCAAAGAACACGCTGTAGCCGACACGAACGAGTTGTGCAAAAGCGGTAAGGTTCGGTTTGATCTTTTCCTTAATAATATAAGGAATGCTGATAAAATTGTCTTTCTTGAAGAGTGAGGCCACACTCATAATGCAGGCAACAATCGTTCCTAAAACGGTTGCGATTGCGGCACCCTGAATACCGAGTGCGGGAAAGCCGAAATGACCGTTAATCAGCAGGTAATTGAAAATAATGTTTATCGTGTTTGATGTCACGTTTGTACGCATCGTAATCCTGGTATTGCCCGCTCCGCGCTGCGCCGAGTTGATACCCATCTGAATGCAGTTGAAAATCATACCGCCCATAATAATTCGAAAATAGGCGACCGCTCCCTCGTGAGTGTCTTCGGTCGATCCGCACATGCGCATAATCGGACTTGCAAAGGCCACAAAAACAATACTGAAAATTACAGCGGCAAGGGCGACAAAGATTAGTGAAGTAAGAAGTATCTCGTTTGCCGAAGTCTTTCTTTTTTCGCCTCTCCTTCGTGCGACAAGAGCTGAAATGGATACGTTCAGGGCAAAAAACAAGGCAAGTCCCAAAAGCTTGGGCTGCGTGGTAAGGCCTACGGCGGCAACCGCGGCCGAGCCTAAGGAGCTTACCATCAATGAGTCTATAAG
>CAVJJQ010000067.1:0-14704 GCA_963649755.1 bacterium
AAATAAAGGGGATACCATCCAATGAAAGATTCAGTCAAGTCGGAGAGATTTAAAAATCTTTCCGCCGACAGAAAAAGAATAGAAAGAGGCTTGCTCATAGCAATCATCGACATCTGTATCGTAATCATTGCTTCGTATGCAAGTCTTTGGGTTCGCTATGATTTTTCAATAAGTGCAATCGAACGCGGATTTCTCGTAAATGTCACCAAGGCCCTTCCTTACAATATTATCTCGGTTTTGGTCATTTTCTTTTTCTTTAAGCTGTACCAAAGCGTGTGGCGGTACGCAAGCGCCAACGAACTGATTAAGCTAGCCTGCGCCTGCGTCGTAAACTCGGTATTGCAGCTCATCGTATTCACCGTATTTGGTATTTCCGTTCCGCGAAGCTTTTACCTATTTTACGTCATGCTTCTTGGCATCGGCACGGCAGGCGTGAGATTTTCATACAGAGCGCTCAGGGTATTCTTTCAAAAGGGTGTCAGCAAAAAGAACAATCCTGACGTAAAGAATATCATGATCGTCGGCGCCGGCGCTGCGGGAAACGTCATTGCGAGGGAAATTGAGACCTCGAAATACCTTACCATGACGGTAAAGTGCTTTATCGACGATAACCCCGGCTGCATCGGAAAGTACATGCGCGGCATTCCGATTGTCGGCGGCAGGGACAAAATCCTAGAGGCAGCAGAGAAGTACAAGATTGACGAAATCATCATAGCCATCCCCTCGGCTTCCAAGTTAAAAATAAAAGAACTTGCCGACATATGCAAAGAAACGGGATGTCATCTTCAAATACTTCCCGGCATGTACCAGCTCATAAACGGGGACGTTTCGCTCAGCAAACTGCGTGAGGTATCTATCGAAGACCTGCTCGGACGCGAACCTGTAAACATCAATATTAATGAAGTCGCAGATTACGTGCGCGGAAAGACTGTACTCGTCACGGGCGGCGGCGGTTCAATCGGTAGCGAGCTCGTAAGGCAGCTTGCGATTCATGAGCCCAAACTATTGATAATTGTCGACATCTATGAAAACAACGCTTACGAAATAGAACAGGAAATCAAGCGCAGATATCCGAATTTAAACTTAAAAGTCTTAATCGCCTCGGTGCGTGATGCCGAGAAGATTGACATGATTTTCAATGAGTTCAAGCCGGATATTGTTTACCATGCGGCGGCTCACAAGCATGTTCCCTTGATGGAAACAAGTCCCGCCGAGGCTATTAAGAATAACGTCTACGGAACGCTAAATACGGCAAAGGCTGCTGACAAGTATGGTACGCAGAAGTTTGTGCTTATTTCGACCGACAAGGCCGTTAACCCTACCAATATAATGGGCGCATCTAAGAGAATGTGCGAGATGGTCATTCAGATGATGAATGAGCGCTCAAAGACAAATTTTGTGGCAGTGCGTTTCGGAAACGTGCTTGGTTCAAACGGATCTGTCATCCCGCTCTTTAAGAGCCAGATAGCGGCAGGCGGCCCCGTGACGGTCACCGACCCCGAAATCATTCGCTACTTTATGACCATTCCCGAGGCAGTATCTCTCATACTTCAGGCGGGAGCCTACGCGGAGGGCGGAGAAATCTTCGTGCTCGATATGGGCGAGCCGGTAAAGATTTTGGACCTTGCAAAGAACTTAATAAAGCTTTCGGGCTACAAGGTCGGGGAGGATATCGAGATAGTATTTACGGGCCTGCGACCCGGTGAAAAGATGTACGAAGAGCTTTTGATGGGCGAAGAAGGCCTTAAGAGTACCAAGAACAATTTAATCCACATAGGTAAGCCTATCGAATTTGACAGGGAAAAGTTCGTAAGCGACTTGGAGGCTCTGAGGCCGATCTGCGAGCATGAACCCGGACGTGTCAAGGAAGAGGTTTCAAAGATAGTCACGACCTATCATTACGAGGTACAAAGATGAAAAAGAAAATGTCAAAGTACCTGATACTTCAAATAGTCCTGATAGGCGCGATTATTGCTTTTGCTTTGGCTCTTATATTTACACGGATAAGCGCCAAGCATGACAATTTAAGACTTCAAATCACGGAGAACTTTGAAAACGATAAATTTAACGCAGGTCTAAAGAAATATATTGTTTCAGCCTATTCCGAGCGTGTGGAAGAGCTTTTAAAGAAAGATAACGACCTTTCACGTATTTACTCCGAGGATTATGATTGCGTTTCTTTATCCATGTGGGACCAGTCCGCTCTCACATCGGATTGGTATGAAGTTTACTTTGCAAAAAGTATTCTTTATGCAAACTATTCGTTTAGCAATCCCGAGGAACTTCATGAATATTTTGAGGCTCTGTCAAACAGTGAAGCCGATATAGAGACGGTGTATATAAGCCTTGATCCGTATGCACTCTATACCGGGTATTACGATAGCATCTATTACGATGCCGAGAGCCTTACGTATGAAGAGTACATAAACGAATATCTGTTTAAATGGATTGAGGATTATCCGGAGGTGGACTTCCATTTCTTCCTGCCGACACTTCAGATATCATATTGGGAAAGCCTTTCGGACGAAGAATTTAATGAGATTTTCGCAAACTGGTATACCTTCCTCATGTACCTGCGTTGGTGGTCGAATGTAACCGTTTCGTATATGGGTGATGTGGAATGGCTTACGGTAAATGATTCGAATTTCGAGAGCAGGTATGTACTTGTAGGTGACGTTTGTCAAAAAGAATCACTATATCTTTATGCTTATTCCGAATATAAGATTACCCCGCCGGAGCTGGTAGACTCAGAAACAAAGATTTTAGAGCTTGTGGCTGATAAATGTGCCGGAAAGTATGACATCAAGGGACTGGAAGGAAAGAAACTTGTCTTTTACGGCGATTCGATTTTTGCTTACGCAGGCGGCACAATTTCAATCCCCGGTATTATTGCAGATATGACAGGGGCAAACACCTATACCCTTGCGGTCGGAGGCTCTACAGCCACTGACAAGGATGAAAATGGTTTCGTAAACGTTGCGGGAAAAGGTCTCGGAGCCGACGAGGAGAAGTTTGAATCGGAGGTTACCACGGATGACGAAGTTTATTTCATCATCGAATACGGTACAAATGACTATTACGAACAACTTTCCGTAAGCAGTTATAAGGCGGCTTTGATAAAGGGTGCAAAGACACTTATGAGTAAATATCCGAATTCTCACATAGTGTTTGTCTCTCCTTATGAAACCTGCATACAGTACGAGGACACAAATATCTCAGACTACGTAAATGCCATGGAGGAAGCGGCGTCAACGCTTGATGCTGACTTTGTAAATCTTTACACAGACCTTGGCATAACTGTTGACAATATGAGCGATTACCTGATAGACGGCACGCATCCGGATTATGATACGAATATACTGATTGCAAGGAAAATTATTGAAGAATTGGTAAAATGAGACGGAAAAAACCTGAGGCCTTAAGATGTCTCAGGTTTTTAAAATTGAAGTCATGCCCTGCTTAGCGGACCGTCCTTATATTTGTCCAAATTCTTCGGCTCCGACGTTATGAAATCATATAGCCTCTTTGCGGCAACCTCGGGGTTCCAGAGGTTTTCTATGGTTTCATAGGCTTTTAAACCTATGCGGTTTCTAAAATCTCTGTCTTCGGAAAGTCTTTTGACGATTTTATATAGCTGCCTATTCGACTTTGCCCTATACATAAAGCCATTCTCGCCGTTTTTTATTAAATAAGGGGCTGCTCCAATACTTCTTGACGCAATTGTTACGCATCCGGAATTCATGGATTCGTTAATCACGGCGCCCCAGCCTTCCATCCTATCGGATGTAGAAATAAAAATATCCGCAGCTCTCATATATTCACGCACTTCTACGGGAGTCTTTGCTCCCTCAAAGGAAACATAATCATTCACATCGGAGTCTGATACAAGTCTTTTGGTATCTTCAAGCATTTCTCCGTTGCCTACCATGGTAATGTGAGCGTTTATACCGTCAGCCTTAAGGCTTTTAGCTAACTTTACCATCATCTCCGGATGCTTCCAGTCTATAAATCTTGCAGCCCAGAGAATTGAAAGATTCTCATTGCCCTTGCGTTTTTCATTAATATCCGTATATTTTACAAATTCGGGGAAATATCCAAACTTAAGCTTTCTGCCCGGATAATAATGTATCAGGTTAAAGTCACCCTTTACGTAAGCTCCGGAACAAAGCAAGTAGGTATTCGACCGGTTACTCCATTTACGGTTGCGGTATCTTCGCAGCATTCCACGGGGAGAAATAACCCTTATACGCCCTAATTTGTAAATCCTTTCCGTATATCTGATGGTGAACTTATTTTCAAGCATACGAGGAACAACAAGGTGCTCACCCTCACCGTAGATGACACAATCAGAATCCATTATAAGCTTTCTAGAACCCTCTTCATCTTCATAAAAAAGCTTTACATAGGGTTTGTTAATGGCATCTGCATCCCAACCCATATTAATGCGCTCCTCATCCATGGGTACAGTTTGCAGAAAAGTGTAATTCCCGCCACTGAGCTTATAAAGCGCGTCCGACAAAGGAATCTGATGGTGATTTATGTAATTTGAAACAAAAGTTATATGCATTTAATTCCCTCTAAAATGTAAACGTCAAACTGCATGTCTTGGATTGCTCTTGGCACAAATGTTTATTGAAAAACGATTGTTCTGAACATGCCTATGATATCATTCGTCACGGTACACCTGCAAGCAATATTTCAGAGAAAATAAGATTTTTCGGTGCCCTTGCTATTATCCCCCAACCCGATTATAATTAATCTGTTTAATCGCTTTAAAAATTTGGGAGATTTAAATGCTCGACAGATCGAAAGCATATGACAAATTTGATAATAAGCTTTGGCTGAGCAGCCCCACGATGTATCCCGACAGCATGGATTACGTGCTTGAAGCTTACAGGACCAACTGGATGTCAACGGTGGGTGCCAACCTTAATGCTATAGAGGAAGAACTTTCTTCATTTATCGGCTGCAAGTCGGCAGTATCGCTTTCTTCCGGTACCGCGGCACTTCATTTGGCTGTCAAGCTTGCAGGCGAGCATCTTTACGGACGCCCGAAGGTAGGAAAGGGCACCTTGACAGGCAGGAAAGTCTTCTGTTCCGACATGACCTTTGACGCTACGGTCAATCCCGTTGCCTATGAGGGCGGCGAGGCCGTATTTATCGATACGGAACGCGATACCTGGAACATGGATCCAAAGGCCTTGGAGAAAGCCTTTGCGATTTACCCCGATGTAAAGCTTATAGTCGTAGCTCATCTTTACGGAACTCCCGGGAAGATTGACGAAATCAAAGCAATAGCAAAAGCTCACGATGCCATTATAGTAGAGGACGCCGCCGAATCACTCGGCGCCACATACAAGGGTCAAGAAACAGGGTCTTTTGGCGATTACAACGCCATTTCCTTTAACGGAAACAAGATTATCACAGGCTCAAGCGGCGGTATGCTTCTTACAAATGACAAAGAAGCCGCAGATAAGGCACGTAAGTGGTCGACCCAGAGCCGCGAACCCGCACCCTGGTACCAGCACGTGGAGCTTGGCTACAACTACCGCATGAGTAACGTCATAGCCGGTGTCGTACGTTCTCAGATTCCTCATTTACATGAACATATCGCTTCAAAGAAAGCTATATACGATAGATACCGTGAAGCCTTTAAAGACCTTCCGGTACGCATGAATCCCTTTGATGAAACGTCTTCAAAGCCCAATTTCTGGCTCTCATGCTTGTTGATAGACGAAGATGCAATGTGTCATCAGGAGCTCGGAGCCTTAAAGGCTACATATACTCCGGAGCATGGAAAAACCTGCCCTACGGAAATCTTAGAGGCAATAGCATCGATTAATGCCGAAGGTCGTCCTATTTGGAAGCCCATGCACATGCAGCCTATTTACAAGGACCATCCGTTTGTGACCTTAGACGGAAAGACCGATGTCGGCGCAGATATCTTTGAAAGAGGCCTCTGCCTTCCAAGTGACAATAAGATGACTGCGGAGCAGCAGGATAGGGTAATAGAGGTTATAAGAGGTTGCTTTGAATAAGCAGATAGGACGGCCGATGCAACATTTAACCCATAAACCATACGGACCATACGAACGTTTTATCAAAAGACCGCTTGATTTATTCCTGTCACTCATTGTACTAATCCTTCTGAGTCCATTGATGCTTATTGTTTCTGTTCTCATACGACTTGATATGGGAAAACCGGTGGTTTTTAAACAGCACAGAATAGGCAGAGACGAGCGGGAGTTTAGCATGTATAAGTTCCGCTCTATGACGGACGAAAGAGACGAAAACGGCATATTCCTGCCGGATGATAAGCGCATCACAAAGCTTGGCAGTTTCATCAGGAAGACATCAATTGATGAACTCCCAAGCCTTATTAATATCATAAAGGGCGAAATGGCAATCATCGGACCCAGACCTTTGCCTACCAGGTATTTGAGCAGGTACGATGATAGGCAGCGAAGACGCCATGAGGTAAGACCGGGCCTATCCAATCCTTCAACCGCAAACGGTCGTAACAATCAGAGTTGGGAAGCACAGTTTGAAGGTGACGTAAAGTACGTTGACCACGTAACCTTCCTGACGGATGTGGGGAGTATTATAGATACTGTCAAGATTGTATTTAACCATGAAGGTGCTACAGCAGGTGATGGCGGAGCCAGAGGCGAATTTATAGGAATCGCAGATCCTGAAAAACTCAAGACAGATGCCGAAGGCAACTTCATGAAGCTTTAGACAATCGCATAAAGCTTCGTATGAGTTGCAACATATAAGAGGTCATATATGAACAAAATTTATATAGTAGGAGCAGGCGGCTTCGGACGTGAACTGCTTTGGTGGATTAAGGATATCAATAAATTAAAGCCTACCTGGGAGATTGCAGGATTCTTAGACGACAACCTCCGTGCACTTGATGAATATGAGTGCGATTACAAAGTGGTCGGAACTATCAGAGATTGGGAGCCAAAAGCAGATGAGGAGTTTGCCTTGGCACTTGGTTCACCTGCACTTAAGCGAAAGGTTTCTAAAATTCTCAAGGATAAGGGTGCCAAGTTTGCCACAGTGATTCATCCGACAGCCATGCTTTCTGAGTTTGCTCATTACGGCGAAGGCTTTATCATGTTTCCTAATTCGAAGCTTTCAGCCAATTCAACGGTTGGCAATTTCGTGACACTTCTTTCTTCACCAATCGGACATGATACTGTGATTGGGGACTATTCCGTCATCAGTGGAAACTGTAACGTTGTGAGAAATGTCGTAATCGGGAAAGATGTATTCCTGGCAGCAGGAGTTTGCATCGCACAGGATGTGCATATCGGAGACGGCGCGTATTTGGGACTTGGATCTGTAGTCTTAAAGGATGTGGCACCCGGCGATACGGTATTTGGTAACCCTGCACGTGTGGTTCCAAAGCTTAAATAGAGAAAAATAACCGGAGGAAAGAGGATGAAACGAAGCCGACTTGCAAGCCTGTTTTACGAAAACGCAGACGCCACACCTGACAAACTCGCCATTTGGTGTGACGGTAAGACTGCTACATATAAAGAGATGGCCGGTTTAATCAGTCGTTACTCAAATTTACTGATAAGCCTCGGCGCAAATTACGGCGACCATGTTGCTATTCCCATGAATAACAGCATCGAATCCGTAGCTTTATTTTTTTCTGCGGCAGACATTGGCCTGTGCGTAGTTCCGTTAAACCCTTCTCTTCCGAAAGATGCCATCAAATCGGCAATGGCAGCAGGTGATATAAAGCACGTAATAGCAAGAAAGTCTTTCTTTACCGAATGTGCGAAGAACGGAAACCTAAACATTCCGGGATTTTCAATATGCTTGGATCAGGAATATCCGGGGACCTGTCCTTTTTCAAAAATAGATGAAATGTCGGATAAACGCCCTGAAATATCTTACGATATAGACGGAAGTGAAAGCCTTATACTTACGATGACTTCAGGCTCGACAGGTACACCAAAGCCCATAGACATCAGTCAGAATAATAAGTACGACAGGGCAATGGCTCATATTCGTGTTTATGATATTACAAAGGACGATCGCATTATTGCAGCCACGCCCTTGTATCATTCCCTCGCAGAGCGGCTTGTCATACTGCCCTTGATACTTGGGGCGACTTCGATTTTGCTTCCGCGCTTCACACCGACTATATGGCTTAAGTGCGTTGAAGAGCTGAAGCCTACCTTTACGATAGCTGTATCCGCTCAACTTGCTCAGATTTTAGAACTTTTAAAGCAATCAGGTGCACCTGAGATTACGAGCTTTAGGAGCATTGTTTCATCATCGGCACTTTTGGAAGCAAGCGTAAAGTACGAACTGATTGATTTGCTTAAATGTGAATTTCACGAGATGTATGGCACTTCCGAAACATCCACGGCAACCGACATCTGTTTTCAGGATGCAAAGGATAAACAAAATTCCGTGGGCAAAGCCTTTGACGGTGCCGAAATCAGAATACTGAAAGATGACGGTAACACAGATTGCAAAGTCGGTGAGGTCGGGGAAATCGCAGTTAAGTCCAAGCTTCAGTGCAAGGGTTACTATAAGCTTGATGACCTGACGCGTGCGGCATTCATAGACGGATTTTTCAGGACCGGTGATTTGGGCTACCTTGATGAGGACGGATATCTTTATTTTTCCGGACGCAAGAAAGAACTCATTATTACAGGAGCGATAAACGTGTATCCTCACGATATAGATGTAGTCGTAGGAAGACTTCCTGAAGTTGAAGAATGTGCAGCTTTTTCATATCCCGACGATAGACTCGGAGAAGTAGTGGCTTTGGCTATAGTTCCAAAGGCAGGCGAGAAAGTAAGCGTTCGTAATATCAGGACGTATTGTGCAAGAAACCTTGCGGATTTCCAGCAGCCACACAAGATATTCATAGTAGATAGGCTCCCTAAGAACACCATGGGAAAGCTTCAGAGAATGGCAATCCTTGATTGCGTAAGGGAGTCGGGCTTAGACGAGTAAAGAGTCCATGCGGAGGAATAATGGTTAAAGATTTTATAGTTGATTACATACAGCGTGAATATACGGTTCCGAGCGATGTTGACATCCTTAGTTTAAATTTCGTCGACGAAGGGTATGTGGATTCGATAGGTTTGATTCAGTTTATGTATATCCTTGAGGACGAGTTTAATATTTCTTTCTCCGATGACGATTTAAAGAATCCCGACATAAAGGTCGTGGGCGGCTTGATTTCCATCGTGGAAAGTAAGTTGTAGTGACGCAGGAGAATGTTATATGAAGGATAGGGTTACAGTAGGAGTCATAGGGGCAGGACGTGCACTTGAACTCCACGCATACGGCTATAAGCGTTCAAACATACCGGTCAGGCTTAAGACCGTTATGGCAAGGCGCCCTGAGCAGATTAACAGGGCAGTGGAGCTTTACGGTTTTGAAAAAGGCACTACTGATTACGAAGATATTTTGAACGATCCCGAAATAGATGTTGTGGATATTTGTACACCTCCCTACGTGCACAAAGAAGAACTGATACAGGCGATGCGTGCCGGTAAGCATGTCATTTGCGAGAAACCCTTGGTAGGTTATTTCGGCATTCCGGGAGACCCTGAGCCGATCGGCGAAAAGGTTTCCAAAAAGGTCATGTACGAGTATCTGCTTAAAGAACTTGACGAACTTCGTAAGGTTAAAGCGGAGACCGGTAGGCGGTTCATGTATGCCGAGAACTTTGTTTATGCTCCTGCTATTTTAAAAGCCGGCGAAATCATCAGGGCAAAGAAGAGCAGAATCCTCTATATGAAAGGCGAAGAATCTTTGAAAGGTTCGAGCTCTGCAGTGGCGGGTGAATGGAACAGAACCGGTGGCGGTATCTTTATGCGTAACGGCGTTCATCCTTTAGGAGCTATTCTTTACCTAAAGGAGCAAGAATCGTTGAGCCTTGGTCACAATATCACCGTCAAGAGTGTTGTAGGTGATATGGGATATGCTACTAAGAGTCTTACCGAACACGAGCACAGACATATTGCCGCAAGACCGCATGATGTCGAGGATGCCGGAACCGCCGTCATTACCTTTACCGATGGCAGCAAGGCAACCGTCATCTCCACAGACAATCTCCTTGGCGGCAGTAAGAACTACGTGGAAATTTATGCAAACGATACGGCTATCAATTGCAAACTTACCATGAATGATGCCATGGAGACCTACATGGTCGATGACGAGGGAATGGAAGGAGTTTACCTTTCCGAAATGCTGCCTATCGTAACCGGTTGGAACAAGCCCTTCGTGGCAGATGAAATGTTGCGTGGATATTGTAATGAAATAGTCGATTTCATGGGAGCCATTCTTGAAGACCGTGAGCCGGAAGGCAGTTTTGACCTTGCAGCGCAGGTCATGAAGGTAGTGTATGCCGCATACTATTCGGATGAAGTAGGTAGAAGGATAGATTTAGTATAGACGCATGAATATTTTATTCCTGACAATGGGCGGAATTTCAGATATCGAGGACCACACCATCTATTGCGATTTATTACGATACTTTCGTAATAAAGGACATAGCATATATACGGTCAGTCCTTATGAAAAAAGAACCGGACGTGAAACGACGTTTGAAGAGAAAAACGGCATTCACATGCTCCATGTGCGAACCGGGAACGTGACCGGTCAGGTGGGACTTGTAGAGAAGGGGCTTGCTCAGGTTTCAATAGAACCGATTTTCATAAAGGCGATAAAGAAATACTTATCAGACGTAAAATTCGACCTTGTACTTTATTCCACTCCTCCGATTACATTTTGTAATGCCGTAGAGTACATAAAGAAACGGGATAATGCAAAGACGTACCTACTGCTTAAGGATATTTTTCCCCAAAATGCGGTCGATATAGGAGTGCTGAGTAAGTCGGGAACTAAAGGACTTATTTATAAGTTCTTTAGGTATAAAGAAAAAAAGCTTTATGCCATATCCGATTATATAGGCTGCATGAGTCCTGCAAATGTAGAGTATGTCATTAAGAACAATTCTGAAATTTCAAAGGACAAGGTTGAGGTATGCCCCAACTCTATTGAGGTAATAGATAAGTCGGTAGATGAAACTATAGGTAATCAAATCAGAGAAAAGTATGGCATTCCGAAAGACAGGAAAGTGCTCATTTATGGCGGAAATCTTGGAAAACCTCAGGGAATAGACTTTTTAATAAAATGTTTAAATAGTCAGGCATCAAACAAAGACGTCTTCTTCTTGATAGTCGGCGACGGATCTGAGTATGGCAAAATAGAGATTTTTGTACATAATGAAAAGCCTGAGAATGTGAAGCTCATGAAGCGTCTTCCAAAGGATGATTACGATACTTTAGTCGCTGCCTGCGACGTGGGAATGATTTTTCTCGACCATCGTTTCACAATTCCGAACTTTCCGAGTCGGCTCTTAAGCTATATGCAAGCTAAGATTCCGGTGCTTGCTGTAACAGACCCCAATACGGATATAGGAAAAATCGTAGAGACAGCAGACTTCGGCCTTTGGTGCGAAAGCAATGATACAGAAAGCTTTGATAGGTGCATAAAAGAAATATTTAGCCTTGAAGATACCAAAGTGAAAGAATGGGCATACTTAAACAGCGAATATTCTGTAGAGAAAGGCTATGAAATAGTCATTAAGCACTTTGAGTAAGTGTGGATTGGCTATTTTTGACCGTACTGTCAAACTGTGGTAGAATACGTGAGGCGTTAGAGATAAATTCGTTGGAGAAGTCAGATGAAAGTTCTTCAGATCAATAGTGTGTGCGGTTACGGAAGCACCGGAAATATAGCAGTTGATCTCTACCGTGAGCTTAAGGCTCAAGGCCATGAAGGCTGTATCGCCTACGGAAGAGGCACGGCACCAAGTGATGTCGAGTCACATCGTATCGGTTCAAACTTAGACGTCTATATGCATGGAGCACTTTCAAGGCTTACTGATAGGCACGGCTTTTATTCGACTAAAGCTACCAAAGACTTTGTAAAGTGGATGAAGGAGTACAATCCTGACATCATTCATTTGCACAATCTTCATGGTTATTATATAAACGTAGAAATCCTTTTTAAAGCACTAAAGGAGATGGGCAAACCCGTCATTTGGACTTTACATGATTGCTGGGCCTTCACCGGACATTGCTCACATTTTGCATATGTAGGGTGTGATAAGTGGAAGACACAGTGCGAACATTGTCCTCAGCGGAAGGATTATCCGACGAGCTTGTTTATCGACAATAGTTACAAGAATTACCTTAGGAAAAAGAAAGCTTTTACAACGTTAGATGCAGATAAGCTCATCATTGTAACACCATCTGAGTGGCTTGGTAATCTCGTAAAAGAATCTTTTTTGCAAAAATATGATTTAAAGACGATCCATAACGGGATAGATATAAACGTGTTTCATCCCTCTTGCAAGCATATAAAGGAACGTTACGGATTATCCGGTAAGAAGATTATCCTCGGCGTAGCAAGTGAATGGACTAAGACTAAGGGTCTTCAGGATTTTATAAAACTATCAGATATGATAGATGATGATTGGCAGATAGTGCTGATTGGTCATATAAACGGCAGGGTTCCGGCAAAGTCTAATATTACTTGCATCAACAGGACTTCAGATAGAGAAGAACTTGTCAGTTGGTATACCGAGGCAGATGCCTTCTTTAACCCTACATATCAGGATACTTTTCCAACCGTCAATCTTGAGGCACAGGCTTGCGGAACACCGGTGATTACCTACGATACCGGTGGAAGTCCGGAAGGTGTAGAAAAATCATCAGGTTTCGTATGTGCACGAGGTGATTTAAAGAAGGTAATTACTATTTTGCAAAGTATAAAGAAAACTCCTAATATAACATCGCCATACGAGAAATCGAGTCAATACAAGCAATACTTAGATTTATATGTATTATTGGATAATAAAGCATGACAAGAGTTTTATTCTTAACAAACTGTCCATCGCCATATAGAGTAGCATTTTTCAATGAATTATCAAAGTATGTAGATTTGACTGTACTCTTTGAAGTTGAAAGTATAAAGAACCGCAACGACAAATGGAAGAGCGATGAAAAAATTTCTTATAACACTGTTTTCTTAAAGAACAAAAAGCAAACCGAAGAAGGCGCTTTTTGCCCTGAAGTAAAAAAATATATAAAAGAATTCAGAAAAGACATAATAATTGTCGGAGGCTATAGCACCCCAACGGGAATGTATGCCATCACATACATGAAGCTTCATCATATTCCATTTATGCTTAATAGTGATGGAGGAATGATTAAGCAGGATTCTTTTATTAAGAAAGCAATTAAAACTCATTTCATAAAATCAGCGACTTGGTGGCTTAGTACCGGAGAAAATTGCACGAAGTACTTGGTGCACTATGGAGCCAAAGAAGAACGGATTTACAATTATCCTTTTTCTTCAATACGAAAACAAGAGATTCGAAAAACTTCAGATATAGAAAAGCAGGAAATAAGAAAGCAACTTGGAATTACCGAAAAAAAAGTCATCTTATTTGTCGGTAGTTTCATCCCCCGTAAGGGAATAGACATTTTACTTGAAGCATGCAAAGATTTCAAAGATGCTGCACTCGTATTAGTCGGTGGAGATGCTATTCCTGATTTTGCAAAAGACTATGAAAAAGATTGCAAAAGCCATATTTATATCGAAGGCTTCAAAACAAGCACAGAGATAGGAAAGTATTATCAGGCAGCAGATATATTTGCACTTCCGACACGAGAAGACATTTGGGGCCTTGTTGTTAATGAAGCAATGGCAGCAGGTCTTCCGATTATCACAACCGACCGTTGTGGCGCCGGTCTTGATATGATAGTGAACGGAGAAAACGGCTATATTGTTCCGGTAGATGACGCGAAGAGCCTGTCAGATGCTATAGGAAAGCTATTAGATGACGAAGAACTTTGCAGGTACATATCAAGTAACAATATCGAGAAAATAGAGAAGTACACGATAGAAGAAATGGCAATCAGACATAAAGAAATCATTGAGAGCATTACAAATGAACGCAGTTGAAAAAAGGGAGAGCGATGCATTTTGGTATATGAAAGCCTTTGCCGTGGTAGCAATAGTTGCGTGCCATTGCACTCACGTATCGGAAAATGCAGGAATAATTAATCGATATACAAAGACCTTTTTTGATTTTTGGATTCAATGCGGAGTTCCAATATTTTTCTTTATCGCAGGATTTTTCCTTAACACAGGAGATTCACCAAAGGATTTAGGGAAGTTTTGGCTTAAGAAACTTAAGACAATTGTTGTTCCATGGATAGTCACGGGAACTGTAGTATGGCTTTATATCGTACTGAGAAAAGGCGGAATAACATTTGAAGGATGGTTTAGATACCTTTTCATGCGAGAAAGCTATCTTTATTTTCTCACTGATTTGTTGTTTTTCTATCTGTTATTCTCTGCTATATACAAGAATAAAGCCTATATGATAGGCTCGGGCATTATACTGCTTGCAGTAACGGTTTATCTGGAGGCGGGGGGGCAACTACTGAGTTTGTTTCATATAACAGAATGGCATGGATTTTCCCTTTCAAATCTATGGATTTTTTATATTGGAATCGTGACAAGACAGCTTGACTTTTATAAAAGATTTAGACATAAAGGCTGTTGTGTCGGATTATTGTTTTATGCAATAGCAAGATATCTACAAGTGTACACTAATGTGCCGGTTGGCGGAACTCTGTTTGAT
>CAVJJQ010000068.1:0-14654 GCA_963649755.1 bacterium
GGTTAAAATAAAAATTAAGTTAGAAATTCAGAAATTTTATCGTAAAAAATGCACAAAAATGATGTACTGTTTTTGTGGAAATGGAAGAAATGTATAAAATCCGCAAGAATATTATATTAAATGCAATATAGAGTGATGATTAATTTTTTGATTTAAATATAATTTATTTAAAGTTACAGATGTAACTTGAATAAAACTTTTTATCAATCAAAGGAGGATGAGTTATTATGAAACTGAAAAAAGTTTTAGCAACTCTGCTTGCATCCGCAATGGTTCTTTCACTTGCAGCATGCGGAAGCACAGAGAGCACCGAAACGGGTGATTCTTCAGAATCAACAGGTTTATCCTACACGGCTATTAAGCTTGGAGAGGATTACACAGACATCACAACTACCATTAAGTTCATTCACCACAAGACAGACCGTGCTGAAGACGGAACAATGGATAAGATGATTGCCGAGTTCAACAAGGTATATCCCAATATCACAGTTGAAGCAGAAGCAGTTACAGACTATGCAGAGGACGCACTTCTTCGTCTTTCAACAGGCGACTGGGGCGATGTAATGTTTATTCCCGCAATCGACAAGAGTGAACTTTCAACTTACTTCGTTCCTTTCGATACTTTAGACACCTTATCCGAGTCATTGAACTTCGTTGATCAGTGGGCTTATGACGGAAACTCTTACGGCATTCCTTACATGGCAGGCGCACAGGGCGTTGTTTACAACAAGGCAGTATTTGCAGCTGCAGGAATCGATACACTTCCCACAACTCCCGATGAGTTCATCGCTGACCTTCAGCTCATCAAGGACAACACCGATGCAATTCCGCTTTACACCAACTATGCCGCAGGATGGACAATGGGTGCTTGGGATGCATACTTAGGCGTTGTTTCAAACGGTGACAATACCTACCTTAACCAGAAGTTTGTTCACACCGCTGCACCTTTCAAGGATAACGGCGACGGAACAGGCGCTTATGCTCTTTACAAGATTCTCTATGATGCAGTTGCTAACGGCTTAATCGAAGACGACTACACCACAACCGACTGGGAAGGATGCAAGGGCATGCTTAACAGAGGCGAAATCGGATGTATGGTTCTTGGATCATGGGCATACTCACAGATGGTAGATGCCGACTCTCACGGTGAAGATGTTGGCTACATGCCTTTCCCTATGACTGTTGACGGAACACAGTACGCACTTGCAGGCGGCGACTACTGCTATGGTATCAACGTAAATTCTTCCGATGACAACAAGGCAGCTGCAATGGTATTCGTAAAGTGGATGACCGAAGAATCCGGTTGGTGCTTTAACGAAGGCGGTTACACGGTTGTTAAGGGTGGCGAGAATCCCGATATGTACAAGGCATTTGACGGATGTACTACACTTGCTGAGCAGCCTGCTTTGGAAGGCGAAGAGAATTATCTTAACGATATGAACTCTGAGTCAGAACTTTCCTTCAATGCAGGCGGAAACGCTAAGGTACAGAGAATCGTTGAAGCTGCTGCTACAGGATCTGAAACATTCGATGACATCATGAATGATTGGACCGCAGCTTGGAATGCCGCACAGGAAGATCTCGGAATAGAAGTTAACAACTAATCTTTGTATTCACTACAAGTTTAATATGGGCCAAGGGGTAGCTCTCCTTGGCTCAAATTGTAAGGAGGTTTTATGGCACAGGCAGCTGTTACACCTAAAAAAAGAAAAAGATCCTTCGGCGAATGGATAAAGAGCAGAGACGGTCAGAAGGTACTCGTCATCCTGGCCTTTCTGGTTGTTCCGCTGGCACTTTTATTAATATTTACTTATTTCCCCTTTGCGGAAATGGTCGGGTACAGTTTTTATAATATGAAATATACCGGAGCAAGAAAATTTGTCGGTCTTAAGAACTATATAAAGGTTTTTGAAAGAGACGATTGCTTCGGAGCCCTTAAGTTGAGCTTGTATTATATGCTTGGCTCGATAGTGCAGCTTGCAATAGCACTTTACCTGGCTACAATGCTCAGCTTTAAGACCAGATTCGGAAGCCTGTTTAAAGGCTTTATGTTCTTCCCGTTTTTGATAAACGGTATTGCAGTCGGCTTTATTTTTAAATTCTTTTATACCAGAGGCTTTGTATTTGATACAGTGCTTCAGTGGTGCGGTTTTGAACTTGAAAATCTTCCGTACTGGCTAAAGGACCAAAGCATTAACAACTACTCGCTGGTGGCGACCTCGGTATGGAGGTACTTCGGACAGAACATGGTATTGTTCATCGGTGCGATAATGTCTGTTGATCCTGAGCTTTACGAAGCTTCAATGCTGGACGGTGCAAATAAATGGCATCAGTTTAAATATATTATTTTACCGAGCATTAAGACTATTCTTACCCTGAACGTCATCCTTTCGATTACAGGTTCTTTGAGTGCATTTGAGCCTCCTTACGTAATCACGGACGGTGCAAACGGAACCGGTACCTACTTTGTAATCATGCATGAGATAGCGCATACGCAGCAGAAGGTCGGACTTGCATCCGCGATGGCTGTAGTACTTCTCGGCATTATCTTAATAGTTACTGTGCTTCAAAAACTCTTCTTTAAGTATGTATTTAATGAATCCCCGGATGAGGATGTAAAGGCCGGTAAGAGACGTGAAAAGAAGCTTGCACGTATGGCAGCAAGGAAGGGAGGAAGGTAATATGTATACAGTTAAACGTATCGAGAGAATTCTCCTTATAATATTAAAATATCTTTCACTTGTGTTTTTTTCGCTTATTGCACTTATTCCATTGGTTTCATGCGTGATAACGGCATTTAAGACAGACTCGGAATATGCATCCACAAACGTAATGACGCTTCCCGAAAGCTGGCTATACCTTGACAACTTTAAGAATGCTTTCGTAAAAGCGGGCATGGGAAGAGCATTTATCAATTCAACCATCATATTGGTTGCTGTTCTGTTTCTTTCCGTAATGATAGGAACCCAGCTTGCATATGTGCTTAACAGATTTCAGTTTTTCGGAAACGGACTTATCAGAAACATGTTCCTTATTGCCTGTCAGCTTCCCGGTGTTGCAATGCAGATTGCAGTTTACGAGATGATGTACAAGCTCGGCTTTATAAACAACATGTTCGGATATATTCTTATGACCTGCGGAACCGATGTAATTTCAATTTATATATATATCCAGTTCTTTGAAAACATTTCTTATTCTCTTGATGAGTCGGCAATCATTGACGGAGCATCATATTTTACGATTTTCTATAAGATATTGCTGCCGTTACTGAAGCCTGCAATCGTAACTGCATGTATCTTAAAGGGTGTAGGCACATACAACGAATACTATAATGCAAACCTTTATTTGCAGGATAAGACACGCTACGCGACGGTGGCAACTTCACTGTATACCTTCGTAGGCCCTTTGGGCAGTAAGTACAATCTTATCTGCGCCGGCGTTATTATTTCACTTCTTCCCGCATTGATAGTATTTGTCCTTTGCCAGAAGCAGATTTATTCGGGTCTTACAGCCGGAGCCGTAAAGGGTTAAAGCGAATTTGGAGGAATATTTGATGGTTAGCGAAGTTAAGAATCATCTTATTAATGACATTATTCCGTTTTGGAAAGGCCTAAGGGACGACGAATTCGGCGGCTACTACGGATATATGGATTACGATTTGAATGTTGACAAAAAGGCCGAAAAGGGTTGTATCTTAAACAGCAGAATCCTGTGGTTTTTTTCAAACGCATATACACTTTTAAAAGACGAAAGCCTGCTTAATGAAGCAAAGCATGCTTACGCATTTATGAAGGATTTTTGCATTGACACCGAGAACGGAGGAATATTCTGGTCGATTAACTATGACGGAAAGCCTTTGGATACCACGAAGCATACCTACAATCAGGCCTTTGCGATTTATGCATTAAGTTCATATTATGAAGCTTCAAAAGATGAGAAAGCATTGGACCTTGCAAAGAAGCTTTTTAATATCATAGAGACAAAATGTGTCGATGAAATAGGGTATCTTGAAGCCTTTGACAAAGAGTTTAATCTTATTGAAAATGACAAACTTTCGGAGAACGGCGTAATTGCGGACAAGACCATGAATACCTTGCTTCATGTGTTCGAAGCCTATACGGAGCTTTATCGTGTGGCGGGCCTTAGCGAGGTTAAAAAACGCCTTGAGTGGATCATGGAAACTTTCGCCACTAAGGTTTATAATCCCAAGCTTCACAGGCAGGAAGTGTTCTTTGACAAGTTCATGAATTCGATTATCGACCTTCATTCTTACGGTCATGATATCGAAACAGCATGGTTGATGGACAGAGGCGTTGAAATCTTAGGAGAAGAGAAGTACGAAAAGCTTCTTTCTCCCATTACAAAGGATTTGACCAATCAGATTTATAAGGTTGCCTTTGACGGACATTCACTTGCAAACGAGTGTGAGAGAGGCACAGTCAATGAGCATCGTATCTGGTGGGTTCAGGCTGAAACGGTAATAGGATTCTTAAACGGATATGAAAAAGATCCTTCAAGGAAGGAATATCTGGATGCATCCAAATCCGAATGGGAATTCATCAAAGCTCACGTCATTGACAAACGTAAAGGTTCCGAATGGTTTTGGGAAGTAGACAAGACAGGTAAACCATTTGATGGACGTCCGATAGTTGAACCCTGGAAATGCCCTTACCATAACGGCAGGATGTGCATGGAAGTAATAAAAAGATCCCAAAAGGGAGGAATTCTTGATGAATAAGCAGTATGAGATTGAGCTTGAAAAATATGAAAAGCTCATCAATCGAAAGAACGAGATTGATACGGAATTTTATAACGGTGTTTACAATAAGTATAAATATCCTGTACTTACAAGAGAGCATGCTCCTTTAATATGGCAGTATGATTTTAACGAAAAGACCAATCCGTATTTCATGAAGCGTCTCGGCATAAATGCCGTACTCAATTCGGGCGCAATTGAATTAAACGGAAAGTACTATCTTGTGGCAAGAGTAGAGGGAGATGACAGAAAATCTTTCTTTGCGGTTGCGGAAAGTGACAGCCCCGTTGACGGATTTAAGTTTTGGGATTATCCGGTTTTACTTCCGGATACCTGTCCCGAAGAAACAAACGTATACGATATGCGTCTTACAAAGCATGAAGACGGATACATATACGGAGTGTTCTGTTCGGAGAGTAAGGATAAAACGGTTAATGATTTGTCGGCCGCCGTTGCCGCAGCCGGAATAGTTCGTACCAAGGACTTAAAGACCTGGGAGAGACTTGACAATCTTACAACTCTTCATTCTCCACAGCAGAGAAACGTGGTGCTTCATCCCGAGTTCGTAAACGGAAAGTATGCCTTCTATACCCGTCCTATGGACGACTTCATCGAAACGGGTTCGGGCGGAGGAATCGGCTTCGGACTTTGCGATGATATCGAGCATGCGGTGATTGACGAAGAGAAGATGACTTCCATTCGTAAATACCATACGATTACCGAGGTAAAGAACGGTGCCGGAGCGGTACCGATCAAGACGGAAAAAGGTTGGATTCATATCGCCCACGGTGTCAGAAACACCGCTGCGGGTCTTCGTTATGTTATTTATGCCTTTGCGACCGATTTAAAAGACCCTTCAAAGGTCATTGCAGAGCCTTCAGGCATGTTAATCGGACCGAGAGGTGCCGAGAGAGTCGGAGATGTATCAAACGTTGTATTTACAAACGGTGCAATCGCACGCGACAACGGAGACGTATACATTTATTACGCATCAAGCGATACAAGGATGCATGTTGCATCAACTACCGTAGACAAGCTTATTGACTATGTGTTTAATACTCCTTCCGACCCGCTTCGTTCGGTGGATTGTGTTAAGCAGCGTTATGAGCTTATCAATAAAAACCTTGAATATTTAAAGAATAATTAGGAGGAGACATGAGCGAAATCAAAATGATTGCACCTGCGTGCAAAAACGTGCCCTGGCAGGAAAGACCTGAAAGCCTATCCGGAGCTCCCATTTGGAGATACACGGAGAATCCCATTATCGGAAGAAATCCCGTTGAAGGTGTTGCAAGAATCTTTAACAGTGCCGTAATGCCTTACGGCGATGAATTTATCGGAGTTTTCAGAGGAGAGCAGACAAACGGTATCCCTTATATCTATCTGGGACACAGTAAGGATGCGATTCATTGGGATTTTGAAAAAAACAAGATTCCTTTTGTAAACGAAAAGGGCGAGCCCTTCATGCCGAGATATGCATACGATCCGAGACTTGTAAAGGTAGAGGATACCTATTACATCATTTGGTGTCAGGACTTTTACGGAGCATCAATCGGAATGGCAAAGACAAAGGACTTTAAGACCTTTACAAGACTTGAAAATCCTTTCATCCCTTACAACAGAAATGCCGTATTGTTCCCTAGGAAAATAAACGGTAACTTTATGCTTCTTAGCAGACCCTCGGACAGCGGACATACGCCTTTCGGAGATATCTTCTTAAGCGAGAGCCCTGACCTTGTATACTGGGGTAAGCACAGACATGTCATGGGAAAAGGAAACGAATGGTGGGAATCCGTTAAAATCGGCGGTGGTGCTGCTCCCATCGAGACGAGCGAAGGCTGGCTTCTTTTCTACCACGGCGTAAGCGGAACCTGCAACGGCTTTGTATATTCAATCGGCGGAGCAATTCTTGATCTTGAGAATCCTTCAAAGGTTAAGTATCGCTGCGAGACCTATCTGCTTACTCCCGAAGAGTGGTACGAAGAGCGCGGATTTGTTCCGAATGTTTGCTTCCCTTGTGCTACGCTTCACGATCCCGAAAGCGGCAGAATTGCGATTTACTATGGTTGCGCAGACAGCTATGTAGGACTTGCGTTTACACAGTTTGAAGATATCGTTGCTTATATCAAGGAGCACAGTGTCGTAACAGAAAATGATACTGAACTGGGAATCAGATAAAGAAAAAGCGTTCCGCAAGCGGAACGCTTTTTTGCTATATAGGAAATTGCTCCGCAATCCCCTATATAGCAAAAAAGGCACTGCGTGCCAATTATGCGCACTCGCGCGATAGGTATATGTCGCTAGCGCGACCGCGCTCGGCGCGTGAGCGTTCCGTAAACGGAACGCTTTTATTACTATATAGGAAATTGTTCCGCGTGGGAGAGCCAAGTCCCTCTCAGTCACCTACGGTGACAGCTCTAACCCTCTCAGTCACCTTCGGTGACAGCTATAGCCCTCTCAGTCACCTTCGGTGACAGCTCTCCCAGAGGGAGAGCCAAGGGGAGAGCCAAGAGGCTGCACCTAATACTTGCCTCTCCCTTTGGGAGAGGTGGTTAAGCGAAGCGAGGACGGAGAGGGCGCGCGAGACGCCGGAGTTTCGCAAGCGAAAAATAATGAGCAGTTAAGGTCTCTGCCCGAGTCCGCCTTCCAGAGTAAGGGTTTCACCGGTCATATACTTAAAGTCGGGAGATGCAAGCTGAACGCAGACACGTCCGATTTCTTTTTCAACGTTTCCGTAATGTCCCATGGGCGGCATCTTGACGTTTGCCTTGAAAGCATCAGGGAAGTTACGCTCAAAGGTTTCAAGCTGCTTTGTCCAGGCAAGAGGGCAGACGATGTTTACGTTTATTCCGTCGGGTCCCCATTCGGTTGCGGCAACTCTTGTCAGACCTCTTATTCCTTCCTTGGCTGCGGCATATGCGCACTGACCGAAGTTTCCGAAAAGTCCTGCACCCGATGCAAAATTGATGACGGATCCTTTTGTTTCTTTAAGGTAAGGGTAGCAAGCCTTCATGTAATAGAAAGTGGCATAAAGACCTGAATAAATTGCAAGGTCAAACTGCTCGGTGGTGTGATTTGAAAGTTTAACACCCGAAGCGGATGCCTGAGCGTTATTTATCAGGACATCGATTCTTCCGAAAGTTTTAATGGTTTCATCTACGACTGCTTTTACAACAGATTCGTTGTCAGCGCCGGCATTGACATCTGCCTGCATTACCAATACTTTAATCCCATATTTTTCTTCAAGTTCTTTTTTCGCATCATTTAACTTGGAAACGTTACGACCGGTTAATACAAGATTTGCACCTTCCTTGGCATATGCGTGAGCAATTCCGTATCCGATGGATCCGGGTTCGCCGTTGTCAAGGGTTGCCTTACCGCCTCCTGTAATGATTGCTGTTTTACCTGTTAAAAATTCCACAATGTATTCCTCCCTTTAGAAAGTTTGTTTTAAAAGCAAGCTTTGAATTTGACTATATCAGTAAAAAAAAATCTTGTAAACCATTGATTATTCTTTAACAAATTTGAGTGATTTAAAAATCCGAAAGTTTTTGACGTTGTTTACATCTGTATGGTAGAATCATTTTTGGCTTAATAAGGAGGCAGATTATGTCATATTTTGCTGCGGATGAGTCGGTCATAAGAGGGGATGTAAGAATCAAAGCTGATGTTGGCATCTGGTTTAATGCAACTGTCAGGGGAGATTCAAATTATATTTCGATAGGTAATTCTTCAAATATTCAGGATAACTGCGTGGTTCATGTAAGCAAGGGCTTTCCTACCGAAATCGGGAACTTTGTGACAATAGGTCATGGGGCTGTCATTCACGGCTGCACCGTTAAGGACAACAGCTTGATCGGCATGGGAGCGATTATTTTAAACGGCGCCGTAATCGGGGAAAACTGTATCATCGGTGCGGGGGCTTTGGTTACAAAGGGAACCGTTATTCCTGATAACAGCCTGGCTTTCGGGAATCCTGCGAAGGTTGTGAGAACGCTTACGACGAAAGAAATTAAAGAAAACCATGAAAACGCCATGCGGTATGTGGGCTTTGCCAAGGAAGAGCTGAAGAAAATCGATTAAATTCAGCACGATACCGGATTACATCGGAAATGCGAATCTTTTATCCGGGTTATCATTTTACATAAATTTTACAAAAATCCGTACATAGATTTTACTTTGTAAAAGTAAGATAAGAAAAACGTAAAAAGAAAGGAACTCACATGAATTTTTTTGACTTTCTGAATTTGCTCGGAGGACTTGCATTATTCCTATTCGGAATGACTTTTATGGGTGACTCGCTTTCAAAGATGGCAGGCGGTAAGCTTGAATCCATTCTTGAAAGACTTACTACTAAAAGAATTTTTGCCGTACTGTTAGGAATTGGCGTGACTGCTATAATACAGTCGTCATCGGCAACCACGGTTATGGTCGTCGGATTCGTAAATTCCGGAATCATGAAGCTTACACAGGCTGTCGGAATTATCATGGGTGCCAACATCGGTACAACGGTTACCTCGTGGCTCTTATCTCTAACCGGTATCTCGGGAGATTCTTTCTTTATCAATTTATTGAAACCTTCAACTTTTTCACCTGTTCTTGCGGCAGTGGGTGTTGTACTGCTGATGCTTGGTTCGAACGAGTCAAAGAAAAAGGATGTAGGAGGAATTCTACTCGGATTTGCAATACTTATGTTTGGTATGGAAAGCATGAGCTCTTCCGTATCCGGACTTTCAGAGAATGAAAGCTTTGTATCTTTAATGACTGCATTTTCAAACCCGATTCTCGGTATGATAGTCGGTGCGGTTTTGACGGCAATCATTCAAAGTTCATCCGCTTCGGTCGGAATACTCCAGGCTTTGTGTATGACCGGGGTAATAAATTATTCAACGGCAATTCCCATCATCATGGGACAGAACATCGGTACCTGCGTTACTGCAATTATTTCCGCTGTCGGTGCCAACAAGAATGCTAAGAGAGCGGCACTGATACATCTGTATTTCAACTTAATCGGCACGGTTTTGTTTATGATCGTATTCTATTCATTGAATGCTTTCCTTGACTTTGCGTTCCTTGATGAAACCGCAAATGCAGCGGGAATCGCTGTTATACACAGCTGCTTTAATATAGCAGCCACCGTTGTTCTTTTTCCCTTTGCAAACGGGCTTGTTAAACTTGCCGAACTTACAATTCCCGAAGGAAAAGGAAATGGTAAGGACGAAACCGATAATATTTACATTGATGACAGATTCTTGGAACGTCCCGCATTCGCTATGGAGCTTTGCCGTACTAAGGCGCGAGAAATGGCCGTTAAGACAAGAGATGCCATTAATCTGGCTTTAGAGGACCTTGTAAATTATGACCATGAGAAGTCACTTGAAGTTAAAAGGCTTGAGGCGGTTGTCGACAAGTACGAGGACGTCATCGGTTCTTACCTTGTAAAGCTTTCGGGGAAAAATCTTTCCGCCGATGACAGCAGGAGCCTTTCGATAATTCTTCACAGTATAAGCGACCTTGAAAGAATTTCCGACCATGCGCTTGATGTTTCCAAGGCCGCCGAAAAGATCAACACTAAGGGTCTTGCTTTTACCAAGAACGCAAAGATTGAGGTTGAGACGCTTTGCAGGGCGGTTTCCGATATCTGCAATATGACGATTGACGGATTCTGTAATGAAGACATGCAGAAAGAAATGCACGTAGAGCCTTTGGAAGAGGTAATCGATACACTTTCAAAGAAGATTAAAAAGAACCACATCAAGAGACTCCAGAAGGGTAAGTGCTCGATTGACATGGGCTTCATACTTGAGGACATCTTAATCGGACTTGAAAGAGTTTCGGATCACTGTTCAAATATTGCGGTTGAAATGATTACCATCAATGACAATGATTACAATACCCACGAATATTTCAACAGCTTTTCAAATGAAGATCAGAAAGCTTTCGACGACGAGTACGAGCGACTTCTTGAAACTTACTCGATAAAGAAAAAAGAGTCTCCGGATGAGTCTGAATCAAACACTGAAGGGACAGAGGAAGATCCCAATCCGGAAAATTAATTTCGAAAATTCATAACAACAGAAATGCACGCTTTTTACCGCGTGCATTTCCTTTATGGGAGGCAGATATGTCACTGATATACATAATTGAAGATGATGAGAGCATCAGGGAAATTGAAGAATTCGCACTTCAGAATGCGGGACACAAAACTTTCGGCTTTTCATCCGCAAAGGAATTCTACAAGAAAATAGATGTAATTATTCCCGACCTTTGCCTGGTTGATGTAATGCTTCCCGACGAAAGCGGAAACGATATTGTAAAGAAATTAAGGAGAAATCCGTCCACAAAGAAACTGCCGATTATCATGGTGACGGCAAAGACGACGGAACTTGATCTGATAAAGGGTCTTGAAGACGGAGCCGACGATTATATCAAAAAACCGTTTTCGGTAATGGAGCTTATTTCAAGGGTTAAGGCGTTACTGAGACGCACCGAGAGAGAGGAGCTTAAGGAACTTAAGCTTGACGACCTTGTCGTAAACAATGAAAGAAGAGAAGTTACGGTTGAAGGAAACCTCATTGAGCTTACCTTCAAAGAATTCGAACTTTTAAAGTATCTGATGGTTAATTGCGGAATTGCGGTTAACAGAGATGCAATTATGAATGCGGTTTGGGGTATCGATTACGAACTTGAATCGCGTACAATTGACATGCACATCGCTTCACTCAGAAAGAAGCTTTCAAATTACGGAAAAAGAATCAAAACGGTCAGAAATGTAGGGTTTATGATAGAATGAAGAAAAGAATTAATTTGTGTCTGGCATCCGTATCGATACTCGCGGTGGTTCTCACACTTGTCTCAATTACCTTAGTATACTATGAAATGCTTAAAGGAAGGGTTTTTGAAGACTTAAGCGAAGAAGCGCATGTACTTGGAATTACGATTTTTTCGGATTATGAAGGAAACGAAAGCCTCAGAAATGAGCTCATCGGAAATTCGGATGACATCAGGATTACACTCGTCGATGCGAACGGAAATGTAATTTACGATAACCTCTATGACACCAAAGAACTTGGCAATCACGGTGACAGATCGGAGATTAAGGATGCCCTTGAAAGCGGAGAGGGCAAGGCCGTAAGACACTCCGATACGATGAATGAGGATATCTTTTATTATGCGTATAAACTTGATAACGGGCATGTTTTAAGGCTTGCAATGGAGGCGCAAAGCCTTTTTGTGGTCTTCAGATCAGTTTCACTTATTGTTCTGGCGGTCGTCAACGTTATCATCGGAATTTGCGTTTTCGTATCGCATATGCTTACAAAGGAGATACTCAAGCCGATAAACGGGGTTGCCGAAAATATCGGGAATACCGAATATATATCCCCGTACAAAGAACTCGAACCTCTTTCAAAGACGCTTAGGGCACAGCATACGGACATCCTTTCCGCAGCAAAAGCAAGACAGGATTTTACCGCTAATGTTTCTCATGAGTTAAAGACTCCGCTTACCGCAATATCCGGTTATGCGGAGCTTCTTCAGGGAGATATGGTAGCCGAGGGACAAAGAAAGCATTTTTATGAAGAAATAAAAAAGAATGCCGACAGACTTTTGTATCTCATAAACGATATAATCAGACTTTCTGAACTTGACAGGAAAGAACATGCACCCAACCTTGAGGAAATGGATTTATACGAAGTCGTAATGGAATGCAGCGATGAACTTCTGATGAATGCCGAGCAGCGGGATGTCGAACTTACATTCAGCGGTGAAAAGGCCATGATTCAGGGAAACAGGGATATGATAAAAGAACTTATCGAGAATCTCGTACAGAATGCCATCAGGTACAATAATCCGGGCGGAAAGGCCTGGGTGAATGTGGTATCAAACGGGAATTATTCCATACTCGTCGTGAGGGACAACGGAATAGGCATACCGATAGGCGATCAGGAGAGAGTGTTCGAACGTTTTTACAGAGTGGATAAGAGCCGCTCAAAGGCTACAGGCGGAACAGGTTTGGGACTTGCAATCGTAAAGCATATTGTAGAGCTTCATGATGCAAAGATTTCCCTGGACAGCGCTCCGGGAGTAGGGACAACAATTACGGTTTCTTTTTAAGGTGAAAGTTTGAAATTAAACTTTCAAACTTTGATTGGCGGTTCAAATGCAAGCTCGTGTAAGCTGTGCTTACGCTTGAACCAGGAGAGCAATTTATGACTTATCAAAATCCGATTATTTATGCAGACTTTTCAGACCCCGATGTCATAAGGGTAAATGATGATTATTATATGATTGCGAGCAGCTTTACAAATACTCCGGGACTTCCGATCCTTAAGTCAAAGGATTTGGTAAATTGGAAGCTTGTAAATTATGCGGTATCAAACGTTCCGGATGAGTCTTACTTTAAGTCCGTAAGGCACGGCTGCGGCATCTGGGCGCCTGCTATCAGATTTCATGAAGGCACATATTATATTCTTTTTCCCATGCCGGATGAAGGAATTTATATGGTGAAAACTTCCGACCCAGAGGGTGAATGGAGCGAGCCTGTTTGCATTTGCAAGCATTCGGGCTACATCGATCCGTGTCCTTTCTTTGATGAAGACGGCAGGGTTTACATGGTGTTCGGAGTTGCAAAGAGCAGGATTGGATTCAAGAGCGTTCTTTTTATGTGCGAGCTGAGTAAAGACCTGACCGAGGTGATTTTAAAGCCTGTAAAGGTCTTTGACGGCAATTTAAACGATCAGCACACGATAGAGGGGCCGAAGCTTTACAAAAAAGACGGCTTCTATTATATCTTTGCTCCTGCGGGAGGCGTAAAGCAGGGGTGGCAGACGGTTCTTCGGTCGAAAAATATTTACGGGCCCTACGAATATAAGGTCGTATTAAAACAGGGTAATTCCAACATTAACGGGCCTCACCAGGGCGCGTGGGTTACGACGCAGGCAGGGGAGGATTGGTTTGTTCATTTTCAGGATGTATATGCCGCTGGACGAATCATTTGCCTTGAACCCATGACATTTACTGAGGATAATTGGCCCATAATCGGACGAAGAGTTGACGGCGAAGATTTCGGCGAAGCGGTAGAAACTTTTGATTATCCCAAGGGATTGGAGGATAAAGAAAAATACGTACTTCAGGCTTTTGATGACTTTAAAAGCGATAAATTGGGGCTTCAGTGGCAGTTTAACGGAAACCACACGGATTCTTTTTACGAGTGCGATGCTGTAAATGCTTGCCTTTATCTTAATTCTTTGAAGAAGGAAGATTCGGTTTCCAACCAGCCCAATTTACTGCTTCAAAAATGGACAAAGAAAGAGTTTGAAGTAACGGCGTCGCTTGATTTTTCAAAGCTTAAAGACGGAGATGAAGCCGGAATTATAAATATGGGCTGCACCTTCGGGGCTTTGTCAGTAAGGCTTTCAGACGGCACCTTTTCTCTTGTAAGCATTTACGGAGAGCAGACTTTTGATAAAGAAAAAGCCTCGGCCAAGGACGAGGTCAAGGTTTTGATACCGGATTTGGGTAAAGAAGGCTTTGATTCCGTGATTGAGTTTAGACTAAAGGTTACTTTGCTTCCGTCTAAAGAATACAACACGGACGGAGAATACAAATTCCCGATTCCGCTTGAGAGGCTTGATATTGACTATCGGTTTAAAGATACCGATGAATTTGTAAATGGTTTAAGCTTTACACCCACGGCCGGAAGATGGGTCGGAGCAAAGTTTGGATTTTACATTTGCAATAAGCTTTCGAATAATGGCGGAAAGCTGATACTAAAGCCTGTGAGCGTGAAGTAATGAAAAGCTTAAAATTGTAAAAAAGCGTTCCGTTTACGGAACGCTTGCACCGTCCTCGCCCTCTCCGTCCTCGCTTCGCTTAACCACCTCTCCCAAAGGGAGAG
>CAVJJQ010000069.1:0-14576 GCA_963649755.1 bacterium
AGCCAAGGGGAGAGCCAAGGGGAGAGCCAAGGGGAGAGCCAAGGGGAGAGCCAAGGGGCTGCACCTATTACTTGCCTCTCCCTTTGGGAGAGGTGGCCGAGCGAAGCGAGGACGGAGAGGGCGCATAAGACGCCGGAGTTTCGCAAGCGAAATTTTTCCCTTACATATTCACATGCTGCTCGGTAAGAGAAATGTACTTCACAGCCTCATTGAAATTGTCCTCGGCCGTAAATGAACCTTCGAAAAGAGCGGTTTCCATAATGCCCTCAAGCGTGTAATCAAGCATCTTAAGAAGCTTTGACGCATTGGCACTTTGATTCATAAACGCCTGATCGGCTCTTGCAAGAATGGTGCCGAGGTTGTCACGGTACGTCTTCCTGCTTTCTTCGATAGACAAAAGAGCCTCGGTGACAGTTTCTTTTTCACATGATTTAAGGAACACACACATGTAGGGGTGACTCTTAAGTACCTGCATTTTTGCAGCCTCAATCTGCTTTAAAAGCGCAAAATACGAGGTTTCGTCGGGGTCTATCGCACTTGAAAGCTCCAGCGAAATAAGCTTGACGGCATAGTCGTGTATAAACGAATAAACGCCGATTTTCGAATCAAAATAATGAAAAAGAAGCCCTTTTGAAATATGTGCCTCCCTGACGATATCGTCCGTGCTTGCGTGGCCGTAGCCGTTAAGGGCAAAAATCTTCAAGGCAGCATTAATGATGCGGTCCTGTTTTTCCTGTTTCAAATCAAAAAATTTAGCGTTCATGTCTTCTCCATATCTGTTGACTTAGATAGTCGAATTCAAGCATAGCATACCGGAAAATTTCTTTCAAGCCAAACAAGGCGAAAATGCGCAAGGTATTTTTCTTTTTCCGGCAAAAAATAGGTGTCTTTAAATTGCGCGATATGGTACGATAAACGAATAAAAACAAACAGAGAGGGTACGGATATGAATATTTGCATAGTAAAAGACTATGAAGAAATGAGTAAGAAGGCGGCGGATTTTATCGCCGATATGATTATTAAAAAGCCCGACGGGGTTCTGGGACTTGCGACGGGTTCGACGCCCATAGGTACATACAAGAATCTTGTTTCCATGTATGAGGCAGGAAAACTTGATTTTTCAAAGCTTACCACGGTAAATCTCGATGAATACAAGGGCCTTAAGCGTACGCACGACCAGAGCTATTATTTCTTTATGCATGACAATTTGTTTGATCATGTGAATTTGCGTCCCGATGCAAGTTTCCTTCCGGACGGCTCGAAGGATGATGCGGAGGCTGAGTGCAGGGCATACGAGGAAAAGGTTGCCTCACTTGGCTATGCGGATTTACAGCTCCTCGGAATCGGAAGAAACGGACACATCGGTTTTAATGAGCCCGCGGATGATTTTGCGGTTGCGACTCATTGTGTTGATCTGACCGAGTCCACCATCGATGCCAACAAGAGGTTCTTTAAATCGATTGATGATGTTCCGAAGCAGGCCTACACCATGGGAATCGGAACCATCATGAAGGCAAAGAAGATTTTGATCCTTGCAAGCGGAGCGGACAAGGCGGAGGCTATCAAAAATTCCTGCTTCGGACCCGTTACACCCAAAGTTCCCGCTTCCATCTTACAGTTCCATCCGGACGTAACGGTTATTTGCGACGAGGCGGCTTACAGCCTTTGTAAGTAAGACAGGATTTCAAGGCCGGTATTCGTGATGAGCGGACCGGCCCGATTCGGAGGCAATTATGAAAATCGGAGCACTTGAAGCCGGCGGTACCAAAATGGTATGCGCCATTGGCGACGAATTCGGACATATTTTTGACACGGTGAGCATTCCTACAAGGACGCCGGAAATCACCATGCCCCTTATGATAGACTATTTCAAGGATAAAGAACTTGATGCTCTCGGCATAGGCTGTTTCGGACCGATATGCCTTGACAGAGGAGAACAGGAGTATGGCTGCATTACTTCGACTCCGAAGCTTGCCTGGCGGAATTTCAACATCGTCGGAGCTTTTAAGGATGCGCTTAACATTCCCATCGGCTTTGATACCGACGTAAACGGTTCCTGCCTGGGCGAAGCGACATACGGAGCGGGTGAGGGACTGAAAAATGTTCTTTATCTGACGGTTGGTACCGGAATTGGGGCAGGCATACTTTCGGACGGACATCTCCTTCACGGAAACCTTCATCCGGAGGCGGGTCATATCCTTATGAAGCGTAAAGAAGGCGATTCTTATAAGGGAAAGTGCCCTTATCACGGTGATTGTTTTGAAGGGCTTGCAAGCGGACCGGCGATTGAAGAAAGGTTCGGACTTCCGGCGCGTGACCTTGCGGATACGCCTGAAGTCTGGGAGCTTGAAGGCTACTACATAGCCGAGGCTCTTACAAATTATATTCTGATACTTGCTCCTGAGAGGATTATTTTGGGCGGCGGAGTCATGCACCAGACGCAGCTTTTTGATATTATCAGACGCAATGTGCATGAAATGCTTAACGGTTACATTGACACGCCTGAGCTTGCAAGCATGGACACTTACATAGTTCCTGCGGGATTAAATGACGATCAGGGCATAGTCGGATGCCTTATTTTAGGGAGAGACGCATACAATGGATGCATCAGCTAATCGCGTTAAAGGCTTTTTAAATACACTTAAGAATAATATTTTCACGGACGAATATGAGGTTCCTGCTGTCTATGCCAAGGAAATCGACTACGGCGAGAGAAACACAATCTTCGAAAGCACGGATGCTCCCGGCTGGCATGAATTTCAAAATGCCACCCGCTGGGGCGGACGTGACAAGCATACCTGCTTTAAGACCGTTTTCACCGTAAAGCCCGAAATGGAAGGCAGGGAAATATGGATGCTTCTTTCTACGGGCGCGGTTGACATCTGGAACACGGACAATCCGCAGTTTCTTATTTACATTAATGACGAGATTCTTTGCGGCGCCGACATGAATCACCATGAGGCGCTGATTACGAAGTGTGCTCATTCCGGAGAAAGCTTTACGATAGGAGTCTATGCTTATTCAAATTCCGCTACGATTTCGGATTATTTTAGGCTTAGCTTCAGGGCAAAGAATGCGGCAGTCGAAAAACTTTACTATGATGTGAAGGTTTTATTTGACCTGTCAGAGCAGTTAAAGCCCGATGATTTAAACCGCATCCGTATTTTTGAATGCTTAAATAAAGTAATAAATATGACGGACCTGCGTATCGCGGGCTCGGAGGCTTTTTATGAAAGCCTTAATGAAGCCGATGCCCGGCTCAATGAAAACTTTTATGACAAGCTTTCCGGCGACAATCCGGTAACGGTGCATTCCATAGGGCACACGCATATCGACGTTGCCTGGAAGTGGCCGGTAAGGCAGACACGCGAAAAGGCTTTGAGGAGTTTTTCGACCGTGCTAAATTACATGAACGAGTACCCTGAGTACAAGTTTATGTCGAGCCAGCCTCAGCTTTATGAATTTGTCAAAGAAGATTCGCCCGAAACCTTTGAAAAGATACGCGCGCGTGTCAAAGAGGGCAGATGGGAAACGGAAGGTGCGATGTGGCTTGAGGCGGATTGCAACTTAACTTCCGGCGAATCGCTTATCAGGCAGATTATTAAAGGCAAAGAATTTTTTGAAAAAGAATTCGGCAAGGGCGACAATAAAGTCCTCTGGCTTCCCGATGTATTCGGCTACAGTGCAGCACTTCCGCAGATTCTCAAAAAGTCCGGCATTGATTATTTCATGACCACCAAGATTAACTGGAATGAAACCAACAAGATGCCTCACGATGTATTTTATTGGAAGGGCATTGACGGGTCCGAGGTCCTCACTTACTTTATCACGACTACGGAGCACAAACTTTACCCTGAGCTCACCCTCAATCCGCGTTTTGAAACCACCTACAACGGCAGGCAGAACGTCACTCAGGTGATGGGCTGCTGGCAGAGATTTTCGGATAAGGAAATTTCAAAGGATGTCCTTACCTGCTACGGTCACGGCGACGGCGGCGGAGGCACCACGCGTGAGATGCTTGAAGAAAACAGGCGTATGCTTAAGGGCCTTCCGGGTATGCCGATTACCAAGAATACCTTCGTAAAGGATTTCTTTATCCTTTTGGACAAAGAGCTTAAAGGCAAGAAAGTTCCGAAGTGGGTGGGCGAGCTCTATCTTGAATACCACCGCGGTACCTACACATCTCAGGCAAAGAACAAAAAGTTCAATCGCCTGTCCGAGTATATGAACGAGGATGCCGAGTGGATGAGCGTGTTTGCACTCCTTAAGTCGGAAGAGTTTCTTTATCCCGAAACGGAGCTTAATGCAAACTGGAAGAAGACGCTTTTAAACCAGTTCCACGATATTCTTCCCGGTTCTTCGATAGGTGAGGTTTACAGGGTTTCGGCTAAGGAGTATGAAGAGGTCATTGAGTCGGATCATGAGCTTATCAAGAAAGCTTCCGACGCGATATCGGGAGAGAGCACTGAGAATGTCGTGCTTTTCAATCCCTGCTCCTTTAAGCGGGATGCGTTAATCGATGCGGGCGGTGAGCACGTGCTCATAAAGGATGTTCCGTCCAAGGGGTACCTCACGGTTTCAAAGGGCGAGATCCGGGCACTTAAGTCAAAAGAATCTTCTTTTAAATATGATGCTGCTAAAAGGAAGCTTTCGACGCCGTTTTATGAGGTAAGCTTCAACGAAAACGGCGAGATTTCGGGGCTTTTTGACAAACAGGAACGCAGGGTTGTTAACAAAGAGGGCGAGGTCTTAAACAGACTTCTTACCTTTGAAGACAGACCCTTTGAGTACGATGCCTGGAACATTGACTCTACCTACGAGGAAAAGTGCGAGGCAATTTTGAATCTCTCGGAATTTGAGGTTACGGAAGATTCTTTTGAAAAGTTCTCGATTCATGTAAAAAGAAATTTCTTAAACTCCCGGATTGAGCAGACAATTTCTTTTTACGCGCATACAAAGAGAATCGACTTTGACACAAAGGTTGACTGGAAGGAGCAGCAGGTACTTATGAAGGCTGCCTTCCCTATGGACGTGCTTGCGTCAAAGTGCACCTGCGACATTCAGTTTGGCAATGTGGAGCGCCCGACACACAGGAACACCTCCTGGGACGAGGCGCGGTACGAATTTGCCGCTCACAAATGGGTCGATATTTCGGAGGCGGACTTCGGTGTTGCTCTCTTAAATAACTGTAAATACGGCGTAGACGTTCACGAAAATGTCATGCGCCTTACACTCATAAAGTCCGGAATCTTTCCGGACCCCGATGCCGACAAGGGAGTGCATGAATTTACCTATTCCCTGCTTCCTCATAAGGGTGACTTCAGACGCGGAAACGTGATTCATGAAGCCTTTATGCTTAACCGACCGGTCTACTTCTTTGAAACAGACATGGCAGCAGGAAAGAGCGAATCCTTGATTTCAACGGACCAAGAAAACGTCTTTGCCGATACCGTAAAGCGTGCCGAAGACGGAAACGGAATCGTCATTCGCCTCCACGAAGAGTACGGCGCAAGGACCGAAGTGAAGATAGATGTTTCAAAGTTTAAGGCGGAAAAGGTGATTGCGACTGATCTTCTTGAAAAAGGACTCTCTTCAAAAGATGTTAACTTTACCTACAAAGACGGCATCATTACGGCAGAGATAAAACCGTATGAGATATTGACTTTCAGACTTGTGTAAAAATTACTCCCGTTCTTTTAGTATAGAAAGAACGGGAGTTTTTGCCCCGTTTTTTCAATATATTTATCGACATTTTGCCCCGTTTTTTAACTATAAACGAGCTGATTTTGCCCCGTTTTTTGAATTTGCGCAGGACTACCATCCGAATGAATTCCTTCTTATTCAGTTGACAATGAAAATTTCTTCTTTTACAATCACCTTATATCATAGAATATGTTACACAACGTGATTTCGTAAAGGAGCAGACTATGCTTTTTGATTACCTGATAGAAAATTACAAGGATGGGGAGCCGATTTTCCTCGAAGATATACATATAGCAGAAATAAGAAGAGATAACTTTCGTCAACAAATCAAGACACTGGCAGACGCCAGAAAAATTGTGAGATATGAAAAGGGGATATATTATATTCCAAAGCAGACACGCTTCAAGTCTTCTTCCGGTCCGAGCCCCGAAACCGTGGCAAGATATAAATATATCTCTCGCGGCGGGAAAATTGACGGTTTTTATTCCGGCAGTACTTTTGCAAACCTCATAGGGATTTCCACGCAAGTCCCGATGAAAAAAGAAATTGTCAGTAATAACATGGCTGCCATAGTCAGGGAAGTGACCATAGGTAACCAGTCGTTCATTGTCCGCAAGACTAATATTCCAATCTCAAGCGAGAATGTTAAGGTGTTGCAACTTCTGGAATTATTAAAAAATCTGGATGCTTACATAGACAGCAATTATGATGAGGCAAGAGAAAAAATAAAAAATTATGCCTTATCAAGCAATATTACCAAGAATGACATTGATCGTTATATCAGACGATACCCCGATTCGACGTTCAGGTATTATTATGAAATGAGGTTAGACCATGTACTTGCATGACGATAGGAATCTCTTTGCTGAGGTAATCACGGAAGTTAACACAAAGACCGGTATCGCACAGTCTATTGTTGAGAAGGACTACTATGTGACCATGATTTTAAAACTCCTTGAAGAAAGTAATCCGGATGCGGTTTTTAAAGGAGGCACGGCGTTATCAAAATGTTTTCATTTGATAGACAGATTTTCCGAGGATATCGATATTACTTTTGCAGAGCATATAGGCGCAGCTCGAAGAAAGAAACTCAAATATAATATTCTTAAGCCAATTAGCGATGAACTTAATATGCAAATAGAGAATTGGGATCATATTGAAAGCGATAAAGATTACAACTATTATGTATTTGCGTATCAGTCAGTTATTGAAGACGAGATTCCGGGCCTCCCTTCTAATGTTAAATTGGAGACTGCACTTGTATCCTATTCTTTTCCGACAGAAGAGAAAGAGGTAAACTCCATCATTTATGAAACGTTGAAGGGTTTCGCTCCGGACATAATTGATGAGTATGGCCTTGAACCGTTTTCGATGAAAGTACAGTCTGTGAGCAGAACTTTCATTGATAAAATTTATGCCCTTTGCGATTATTATTTAGAAGGCAAAACGAAACGTTATTCAAGACATCTTTATGATATCTATAAGCTCTATCCGACCATTTCATTTGATGATGATTTTAATGAACTTGTAAAGCAGGTGCGGGAACACCGTTCACATCTATCAGTCTGTCCTTCTGCCAAGGATGGCGTGGACGTAAAGAAACTCATTTTTGAGTTTCTTGATAAGGATTTCTATAAGAGCGACTACGATACAATCACTAAAACTTTGATTTCTGATAACGTGACTTATGAACAAACGACTTTCGCATTAAAGGAAATTGCCGAAAAACTATACGTGCTCTAGTTGCCGGATAATAAGACAAGAAGGAAATGACAGATGTGCAGTGCTTGCTTTGATGATGACAAAATTGCGGAAAAAACTACTTTTACGGTTGAGTACAAGGAGTGCATTATTGTTATAAAAAACGTTCCTTGCCTTGAGTGCGAAATTTGCGGGGAAGTCACATTTACGGATGAGGTTTCAAAACGACTTGAAGCACTTGTTAATGCCGCAAAGAGATTGATGCAGGAGGTGTCAGTCATCGACTACAATAAGGTTGCGTAGAAGATATGTCGACACATTAAAGATTGTATATATCATTTCCCGTTCTTTTTAGGAAAAAGAACGGGATTTTTTAATTTCATGTTTCCTGTCGCGTTGTAAAGTATGTAAGATTATAGAGAAAGTGTTGCACAGGAGGCTTTTGATGAAGAGAAATTTGAAACAGTTGGCGACAAGATGGATGGCACTTATTTTTGCAGCGTCTCTTGTCATTACAAATGTAGACTTGCTTCTTTTGGCTGAAGACGTACAGGAAAGCGTACAGGAGCAGGATGCGGAAAGCGTCGATGAGCCGGGCGGTGAAGGTTCAAAAGAAGGTGATGGCGAGAATCAGAATCAGGATGCAGATTCTGAAGACGCTCAGGAACAGGATAAAGAAAATGAAGAACCGGGCTCCGAAGACGAATCATCTTCCGATAATGACGAATTGAACGATGGAAATAACGGAAACGGATCGGACGCAGAAGAAAGTTCCTCGGGGAATAATGAAAATTCATCGGATAACGGTGAAGGTTTATCGGACAATGATGAAAGCACATCCGGAAACGACACCGAAAGCACATCGGGCAATAATACAGATGCCTTAGACGTTTCGGCAAATGATGCATCCACGGGCGACATTTCGGAAAACGATGCATCGACAAATGATTTATCGACAAACGATATTTATGCGGATATAGATTTTGATGCTCTTCAGGTGCGTATTAACGCACTTCCCACAGTGGATGAGTTTAAGACTGCATATAAGGGCTTTACGGACAGCGAGGAGAAACTCAATTATTACCTCGAAGTTTCGGAAAGTGTAAACGATATAATTGATACCCTTTATGAATATAAGCTTATAGACGAAGACAATCATGACGATTTCGTGCTCGTTGAGGAAGTTTCCGACAGGCTCAATATCGAGAGGCTTGTAAAACTTGTCACATATTTAAACGGTGGCATTTCGACACTTAACGAGGCCGACAATATACAGGTTACACTTAAGTCTACTTCCGTATCGGGAGAAGGACTTTCACAGAGCATTACCGCAACCGTTTCAGTTACCAATATGCCTGAAAGCGGCACAAAGCTTTATTACAAAGTATTAAACAGATACACATGCAATTACTCTCATCAAAGCAAGGATACGGAAAATCTTACAAATAACGAGTCACATCATACTGAAATTTCCGGTGAACTTAAGGTAAGTGACGGTACTGCTACGATTACAGGCCTCAGATACGGCGACCATATTGAAATTTACAGCGTGACAGAAAAAGTCGACGAATCGGAAAAAGTCGACGAATCGGAAAAAGTCGCAGATGCAGCAGAAGGTGCAAAAGCAGCAGAGGCTGCAAAAACAACCGAAACCCTGTATCGTTTTAAGACTCTTTCGGACAAGCTTTTAAACGGAAGCTTTGAAATCATAGGGAATGCATCGGATAAGAGTGCTACCGATGACCCTCTTTTACCCCGCAATTTGTTTTTCGAATCAACAGATGTTTACGGCTGGCATACAACTGCGGCTAATCATTTTATCGAGATAGGAAAGAAGACTGCCGCAAACAGACAGAGTAGCAGTAACAGTAATTACTATGATGATAGAATAAATTCAAATGACGGAACAAACGGAGACAACGCTGCCGAGCTTTGCGGGGCAAATGAAAAGTCGGGTCTTTATCAGGAAATAAAGACTGAAGCTGGACAGACTCTGACTTGGAGCCTAAAGCACAGAAGCAACACAAATTTATCGGGAGCCGATACGATGGCTGTCGTAATCGGTCCTGCTATTAATATAAGCAACGTAGAAAATTCATATTTGGGATATCAAAAGGCAGACGTTAACACACCTGACTTATTCATGAATGTTGTGGCAACACTGGGTACCATAAATGCAGACATGATAGGTAAGTCAATCACTGCTACTTATGAAAATAATAAGTATCAGGTATACCTTTGCAGTGATGTACTTGAATGGAAGTCTTACAGCGATACATACACAGTTCCGGAAGGGCAGACTGAGACTGTCTTTGGTTTCGTGGCATTGGGAACAAACGGAGAATACAATTCGGCCGACATGACCTTAAATTCCGGTAACTTATTGGATGATGTTACCTTCGGCGTTTACAGTGCCCCTTCGGTTAGCAAGGTAGAAATCGGAGAACCGTCATACAGTGGCGGAGGCAAGTTGACGGAATCCATTACGGCAACCCTTACCACATCCGATTTCCCCGAGTATGAAGAGCTGACCTATGAGGTAGTAAACAGGCAGGTAAATTGTAAAAAATCAACTGATGAACATGGCAATCAGAAATTGGGTGTTCCGAGCACGGTTTGCCTTCATGACAACATAACGGGAACGGCGACATATGCAGACGGAAAGGCAACCATTACCGGACTGAAATACGGCGACCATGTGGTCGTAAAATATAATGGCTCAATAATCTATCGCTTTAAGGTCCTTTCGGATAAACTTTTAAACGGTAGTTTTGAAACAATAAATAAAGATTACGGTTGCTGCATGAGAACCGGCGAAAGTATATATGCATGGCATACAACCGCCTGGGACCTTAACATGGAGTGGGGAACAACATATGAGAGCACCGTCAAAGGAATCATAAATCCTAAAAACGGTTCTTACATTGCAGAGCTTAATGCCTGGGAGGTTGCAAGCCTTTATCAGGAGGTAAGTGCGACACCGGGAGAAACTTTAAGCTGGAGTGTTTCCCACAGAGGCAGACAGGGTAAGGATGAAATGGCTATTGTCGTAGGCCCTGCGCTTTCTGTCGGTGACACGGATGTTTACAGGAAAAACAGTCAGGATGAAAAAACCGACCCCGATATATTCCAACAGATCGTCTCAGAAGCTGAAGCCAAGTGGGGCGAGCTTGAAAAGGGAAATACCTATGAAGTGAAATACAGCGGGAACAATAAGACTTATCAGGTTGTGGTTGCTCCCGATGAAAATTATGAATGGGTAACGTATTCCGGAACTTATAAGGTGCCGAGAGGCGTTACTGAAGTAGTCTTTGGCTTTACGTCAGTTTATTCTTCGTCTTCCAATCAGGGAATCGGCAACCTTATCGATGCTGTTTCGTTTGGTATTTATACGGAGCCGAAGGTTGATACTTCAAGCCTTAGCCTGAAGGTAGATACGGCACAGGTGGAAAATTCAAGGACTCTTAACGAGGCAATAACGGCGACACTTGATGTGACGGGGTATCCTGAATATGCCGATTTGACCTATGAGGTTGTAAATCGTCAGGAGACAGGCAAATGCGGACCTAATGGGCATGACCATACCGATGCACCCACCCATGCCAATATAAGCGGCACGGTGACCAATAACGGTAACGGAACAATCAGTATTTCGGAACTTAAATACGGCGACCACGTTGCAGTCAAATACAACGGCGAGACCATAGCTAACTTTAAGGTTCTTTCGGATAAGCTTTTAAACGGCGGATTTGAGGAAACCACCTATGACGGAGCGTGTCGCGGTGAGATGCGTACCGGTGACGGCATATATGCATGGCATACAACGGCATCAGATCTGAATATGGAAATAAGGAGAGATTCAGGATGTAGCGGCAATCAGAACTCCGAACTTAATGCCTGGGAGCTCTCAAGCCTTTATCAGGAAATTAAGGTGACAGCAGGTGAGGTTCTTGACTGGAGTGTACGTCATGCGGGAAAAAACGGAATCGATAAGATGGCGATTGTAGTCGGACCGGCACTTAAAGCAGGCGAGGAGTATACTAAAACAAGCAAAAATGATAAGGACCTTTTCAACAAGGTTGTTGATGCAGCAAAGACTGCATACGGAACCCTTGATGTCGGAAGGACATACAAAGTTACCTATAACGGAAACGTTTATCAGGTAGTTGCGGCAACGGATGACGGATATGAATGGGAGACGTACTCCGGTTCTTACACAGTTCCTGAAGGAGTCAGTGAGGTGGTATTCGGCTTTGCGGCACTTTCCTCGGCCGGCAATAAGGATACCGAAGGAAACCTTATAGATGACGTTTCCTTTGGAAAATCAACAAGAGTTAAGTATGAAGGCTGCACGGTTAACACCAGTTCTTCAACAAATGTCGGAAAGAAAGATGAAAACCTTTCCGTAGAAGTAGACATGTCCAACTGCACAAATGGAACAAACCTTAATTACACGGTCACTAACAGAACCGGCGACGGTACGAGCGGAGAATTCACTACGTCAGGTTCGGATAACAACTGCACGGGAACAATCACGGGCCTTAAGTATGGCGACAACGTTCAGGTAACGGATGCAAACGGCAAAGTTCAGTTTTGCTTTAAAGTCTTAAGCGATGAACTTTTAAACGGAAGCTTCGAAACCAATGACGGAAGTGTTAATAATTCTACCACGACATCTTCAACCGTTAAAACCGGAACCAACCTCTATGGCTGGCATACGACGGCCTCGGATGCAAACATGAAGCTTTCCTATACCGGCAATGGCGGAATTGATGCAAGCGAAGACAGCTACTATGCAGGTCTTACGACAGACGAAAACGCAAGCATGTATCAGGAGATTGACACTAAGGACAACAAGGAAATCTCCTGGAGTATAGCTCATGCAAGTGAAGAAAGCGAAACGGCAAAGATGGCGGTTGTCATCGGACCCGCACTTGATGCTACGGAAAGCTATACCAAGTCTTCAAACACATCAAACGATATCTTTATGGATATTGTTAAAAAAGCCGGAACTATGGAAAAAGGCAAGACCTGTTCCGTAGACTATAACGGAAATACATATACTGTTCTTTATGCAGAGGATGAAAGCAGCGATTGGACTACCTATTCGGGACTTTACAAAGTTCCGGAAGGACAGAACGAGACGGTTGTTGCATACGTACCTCTTTCGGCCGGCAACCTCATTGATGCAGTGAGCTTCGGAAAACCCAAGCTTACAACTGTATGCAATGTAAGCGGCAATAATTTGGTCGTTACAATAGACGGTATGGGTTCGGACGAAGACGGCACCAAGTATGCCGTACTTGATAAAGACGGAAACGTTGTAAAGAGCGTAACCGCTACGAAGAATGGCGGAGAAGGCGAGGACAGTGAAGTATCACCGGATGAAAATGGCTGGTATAAAAAAGAAAACGGAACTACAAGCCTTACACTCTCACTTCCCGTTGAGAACGGTCCTTATACCGTAGTAAGGTCCACCGCATCAAATCCTACTGAAAAGAATACTACAAAGATCAGTAAGGTAAATGTCATTAAGCTTTCAGATGACGGCGGAATCACCTGGTACAGCGATTCGGATTGCAATCATGAAATCAGCGGTATTACGGGTGAAGCTTTAGGCGTCAACGGAAACGATGAAGTGACGGTTTACTTTAAGGTTTCGGATCCCACAAAGACCTTCAGCATGATTTCTTCTTACGTATCCGACGGTACCGATACGAATACGAAGATTGAAGTTGTGGATATTGAAAAGGGTATTTATATGGTTACTTATAAGGTACCCAAGGATGAGTCAAAGACACTTACCGTTATTCAAAAGACTGACAGCAGTGATGCCGTTAAACCGGACGTAAGCGGAAATATCACTCCCAATATTCCCTGGGCCGATTCAGGCAAGGTTGGCGATATAGTCGTAAAGGATGAGACCGAGGAGACGGCGACTCTTAATACAAATGAAGTATTTAACAGCCTTCTTTCGGACCGCACAAATATCACCGATGAAAACCTTGCAACCTACGCAAACGGCGGAAAGATTGAAATCGTCTTCAAGGCGGAAGAAAACTATGATGTTAATGAAGACACACTTGAAATAGTCAACCTGATGCTTGCAGGACAGTTAAAGGGGTACGAAGAGGGGCAGTACTTAGATATCCAGATCATAAAGAATATTTATGCAGACAAAAACAGTTCTGCACTCAGCTATAGCGAACCTATAAAAGAGCTTAAAGAAAAAATCACAATTACTGTAAGTCTGCCGGAGAATCTGATTAATACGGATTCCGCGAAGACGAGGACTTACATGGTAATTCGTGTTCACGAGGCTAATAATGGAGATAGGGAGCAGGCTATTCTTTCCGCACCTTACAACGCAGAGAATCAAACGATAAGCTTCCAGACCGATAAATTCTCGGATTATGTAATCGTTTACAAAGATTCGGCAAAGTCTTCAGGCAGTTCAGGAAGTTCCGGAAGCTCAGGTGATTCTGACGATTCCGGAAGCACGATAGGCACGACCGTGAAAGCAACGATTGAAACGGCCGTTACAACGGTTACTTCAACGGTAAAGAAAACCTTTGGTAAAAAGAAAGCAAAGGTCGAAAAGGTTGACGCAACCGAAGAAATCAGCAAGATTACAGGTGAAGAGGCAATTTCCGGAAACGATGCGGGAGTTACGTCAGACACCGAGAAGGATGCCGATAAGACAACCGATACGGAAAGCACGACCGACACTGTGACCGAAGCAGAAGCCGGAACCGGCGGAGAAACCGAGCTTATCTCGGAAAATCCCAATGATGGAGATGCAGACGCTTCGAATTCCTGGGCACTTGTAAACATGATTGCAATGCTTTTGACATCCGTAATTGCGATCGCAAGACTTCCTAAGGTCTTGAAAGATAAAGAATACATAAAGCTTGCAGGTCTTGCACCTATGGCAATTGCTATAATCCTTTTCTTTGTCACCGAAGACTTATCAGGCTCTCTTGGTTTCGCAGACGGCTGGACAATCGTAATGCTTCTGCTCCTTGCAATCGAAGCAGGCCTCGCTCTTATAAAGGGTAAGGAAGAAAAATAAACTAAATAAAACACTTACAAGGACCTGTTCCACCCGGAGCAGGTCCTTTTTTGCTATATAGGAAATTGCTCCGCGTGGGAGAGCCAAGTCCCTCTCAGTC
>CAVJJQ010000070.1:0-14575 GCA_963649755.1 bacterium
ACTTGCCTCTCCCTTTGGGAGAGGTGGCCGAGCGAAGCGAGGACGGAGAGGGCGCGCCAGGCGCGTGAGAGTTTCGCAAGCGAAACTCTTTTTTGGGTTGAAAAATTCAAAAATAAATCTTTACTTTTTGAATTTCTATTGCTAAAATGGCAAAGTTTAGAAATTTAATACTGATGCTAAAAAGACAATAAACGTCACCAACCCATTGTCAGGCGGGTTAGGCGGGGTTGTTGTCTTTTTTTAATCAAAGAAACGGAGGAAAAAACAATGCCTAAGACAAAGGGACAATCTATATTTTTTACGGCGATAACAGCCTGGATGATGGTTTATTGCATGACACTTTACAATACCGCACTGGCAACGGGAAGTTTTACAAACTACACATTCCTGGTAGCACTTAAGGGAATGTGGATCGAATATATAATTATCGGGGGTTTGGCATATTTTGTTTCAGGCCATGTTGCAAAGTTTTTTGCTTTCAGAGTTTTGCAGCCCGGCGACAGACCGATTTTTATAATTCTGTGCATTCAAACCTTTACCGTTGTTTCACAGGTATTCTTCGCAAGCTTTATAGGAACCTATCACGGATACGGCATTACGGTAAATTTCTTGCCTGACTATATCATGACCTACTGCAAGAATTTCATCATGGCATTCCCACTTCAACTTTTAATTGTCGGTCCGCTTGCACGACTGATTTTCAGGTCAATTATCTTGAAAAAGAAGGGCGTTAAGGGAAGCAACGAACTTCAGGCAGAGGCAGATGAAATCTTAGAACGGACAGAACAGTAATTTGTGTGAAAAGCCTGAGACAAAATACGTCTATTGACATTTACACGATTTTGTGGCATTGTTCAAGCAGAAGGAACTATATGACTATGACCACCTATCTATCTGTAAAAGAATATGCGAAACTACATAACAAAGACGAAGGAAACGTCAGAAGATTTCTTATAGCCGGACGGCTGGAAGGTCAAAAGGTCGGAAATCAATGGATTATTCCAGTGGATGCTGTATATCCTGAGGACAAGCGTGAGAAAAGTGGGAAATATCATAACTGGAGGAAGCGGATTGCCTTGAATGAACACAAAGAGCTTATGAGAACAATTTCAGACATGGTAATTAAACTTCACGATATTTACGGATGTTTAATGTCTGAGATAATTTTGTACGGCTCATATGCACGAGGGACTCAGACGGAAGATTCCGATGTAGATATAGCTGTGATTTTAAATGAAAAGCCATCAAGGGAAGTCACTGACAAAATGATTGACTGTGTAGCTGCTCATGAGCTTGAGTGCGGAAAGGTTCTTTCTGTCGTTGACGTAAGTTTTGAAAAGTACAACAAATGGAAGGATACCCTACCTTTTTATAAAAATATTCGGAAGGAGGGGATTGTTTTATGGAAGGCGGAAGCGTAAAGGATTTATCCAAATACAGGTTTGAAAAGGCACTCTCAATATTGACGTTGCAAAATCTTTGTATGAATCAGGCGAGTACGAAGTGGCTTTGAATTGGGCATACTATTCGGCTTTTGATGCCATGAGAGCAATAAATGCACTTGATGGTTTTGACAGCAGTAAGCATAGCGGTGTAATTGCACATTTTAATCAGGAATATGTGAAAACTCAAATATTTCCGACATCAACTTCCAGTGTTATCAGAAAGGCATCAATGCTGAGAGAAAAATCCGATTATGAAGATTTTTATGAAGCTGACAAGGAAGAGACAATCGATACAATTGTCAAAGTAGAAGGTTTCCTAGAAAACGTAGAGGAATACCTTAAAAAGAAATCTATTCTTGAATAGAAAGTTGTATGAAAGGTGTCAGATATGAAACCCAATAGGAAGTGGATGCTTTTAACTCTTGCCTCTCCCTCTGGGAGAGCCAAGGAGGGAGAGCCAAGGGGGAGAGCCAAGGTTTTTTCCTGCCGTATGTGGCACATTGATTTAGTTCTAAAGATATGGTAAATTTAACATTAGTGCTACGAAAGGGCGTAAACCTATGAAGAAAATTGCTGCAATATTTTTAAGCCTTACAATTTGCCTTACTTTGATGGCAGGATGCGGATCTTCGGAAGAAAATAAAGAACTTTCGGAATATAAAGAATCAATGGAAAGCTTCTTTGATACTCTTGAAGAGATAGATACGGAGATTAATGCAATAGATCCGAGTTCGGATGATTCGCTTGAAAATCTGTATACAGAGTTTGACAAGCTTATTACGACTTATTCCGAACTTGCGGATTTGACTGCACCGACAGAAGGAGCGCCTGAGACTTTTGCTTACATAGATGATCTTGCGGATCAGGCTTATGATTACATGGTTCAGGCAGATGATTACTTAAATCAGTCATTTGATGAAAGCTCATACAATGAAACTACATTGAACGCGGCTATGGAATGTTATGACAGAGCAAACAAACGTGTAGGCTATATCATTGATTTACTTCACGGAGAGCTTCCTCAGGATGATACCATTACATACAATTAAAATTTTCCCCGGCTTTTGCCGGGGATTTTTACTATATAATAATTGTATATATGCACTTTAGTGTGATAAAATATAAGAGTTTTAAAATTTTTGTTTTAGGAGACAGACATGTTAGGAGCAGAGGCAATTGTAAATGCTTTGGTTGAAGAGAAGGTCAGATACGTATTCGGGTATCCCGGAGTCGCAATCTGTCCTTTTTATAATGCTATATTAAATTCCGATATTAAAACGGTTTTGGTGCGGACCGAACAGAATGCGGCGCATGCGGCAAGCGGGCTTGCAAGAGTTTCGGGTGAGGTCGGGGTATGTGCGGTAACAAGCGGCCCCGGTGCCACAAACCTTATTACCGGTATTGCCACTGCTTTTGCGGACAGCATTCCGCTTGTATGCATTACGGGGCAGGTCGATTCGGGACTTCTCGGCTCCGATGTATTCCAGGAAGCAGACATAACCGGAGCGGTTGAATCATTTGTCAAATACAGCTACCTTGTTAAAAACGTAAACGACATTCCGAGAGTATTCAAAGAAGCCTTTTATATAGCAAATTCCGGAAGAAAAGGACCTGTTCTGATTGATATTCCGATTGATGTTCAGAATGCGGAAATAAAGAAATTTGTTTATCCGAAGGAACTTTCAATGCGTACCTACAAGCCTACTACAGTAGGTAACTTTGTACAGATAAAGAAAATGATGAAGGCTTTGGAAAAGAGTAAGCGTCCGATTATCTGTGCAGGCGGAGGTGTTTTCCTTTCCGATGCCCAGGAAGAACTTTTGAAGTTTTCCGAAAAACACAAGATTCCTGTTGTTTCCACGATGATGGGAATAGGCGTGATGCCGACCGAGCATCCTCTGTACATCGGTATGGTAGGAAATAACGGAAAGCCTTACGCAAACAGAGCCATGAACGAATCGGACGTTCTCATCATGGTCGGTGCAAGGGTTGCGGACAGAGCGGTAAATCAGCCCGACCTTATTACCGAAAATAAAGTAATGATTCACATAGATGTCGATCCTGCCGAAATCGGGAAAAATTGCGGACCGAATATTCCGATAGTCGGAGACGCAAAGAACATTTTCGAGCAGATGAATGCATATGAAACGGAGATAGATGCCAAGGAATGGATTGATACACTTTCTTTTTACAGAGAAAGCATGGCCGTAAAAAGAAAACCGAATCCTTCATTCACGGATCCCGAATGTTTCATAAAGATGCTTTCCGACAAAATGGAGGATGATTTCATTTACGTAGCCGATGTCGGGCAGAATCAAATCTGGTCCTGTTCGTATGTAAATATCAGAAAGGGAAGATTTTTAACAAGCGGCGGAATGGGTACGATGGGATACTCCATACCTGCTGCCTTGGGAGCGAAGCTTTCAAAACCCGACAAAACAGTCGTTGCTGTTTGCGGTGACGGGTCCTTCCAAATGTCAATGATGGAGCTGGCTACGGCAAACGAGATGAATGTTCCCATGAAAATTATTGTTTTTAAAAACGGATTTTTGGGAATGGTGCGTGAATACCAGCACTTTACTTACAAGGACAATTATTCCGTTGTAGAGCTAAACGACTATCCGAAGCTTGAAACTCTGGCAAAGGCTTATGATTTTTCATACGTGCGTATAAACAACAACGCAGACATTGAAAAGGGTATTGATGAGTTCCTTAATACCAAAGGTTCTTCTTTGATGGAAGTTATGATTGATCCAAAGGACTTAGTAAAGGGGTAAGCTATGAAGAAGATTTATTCGGTTCTTGTAGAAAACAGATCGGGTGTCCTCAGTAAGGTTTCGGGTTTGTTTGCAAGGCGTTGTTTTAATATTGAATCTCTTGCCGTAGGCGAAACCTTCGATCCGGAGGTTTCAAACATGACCATTGTTTCATCCGGAGACGAAAGAACACTTGAACAGATAGAAAAGCAGTTAAATAAAAAGCTTGATGTCATTAAGGTTAAGACCTTCAACGAGGATGTTGCCATTGCAAGAGAGCTGATGCTCGTAAAGGTTAAGTATAACAGGTCGACTCGTAAGGATATAATGGAAATTGCGGACCTTTGCAAGGCAACGGTAGTTGATATTTCAAAGTCATACATAATGCTTCAAATTTGCGATACCCCGGAAAGAGTAAAGATATTCAGATCGATGCTAAACGGCATAAGTGTCGTTGAAGTTGCCAGAACGGGCACTTTAGCGCTTTCTAAATGTAAAGATTTAGAGAACTAAAGTATTTTTTCTTGACTTTGTTCTTTTTAGTGATACTATATCCTTATAACACTTTAGAGGTTTAAAGTATGAATGTAAGAGTTCTTCAGCTTCTTGTTGACAATACCTCGGGCGTTTTAAGCCGTATTTCGGGTCTTTTTTCAAGAAGAGGCTACAATATTGAAAGCATAACGGCAGGAGTTACCGCAGATCCGCGCTTTACGCGAATTACTATAGTGACAAGCGGTGACGAGGATGTGCTCATTCAGATTGAGAAGCAGGTTTCAAAGCTTATAGATGTAAGAGACGTTAAGGTCTTAAAACCCGATGATTCCGTATACAGGGAATTGGTGCTTATCAAGGTTAGATGCAATGCGTCCGAACGTCAAAGCGTCATTTCGATTACCGATGTATTCAGAGCAAAGATTATCGATGTCGGTAAAGAAAGTCTGATTATCGAAATAACAGGAAATCAGGACAAGATTGAGGCTTTCATAGGACTTCTTGACGGATTTGAGATTCTCGAAATTGCCCGTACGGGTATTGCCGGTCTTGGCAGGGGAACTGCCAATGTTACTTATTTGGATTAAAAAAATTATCATATAAAGGAGATTTAGAAAATGGCTAAAATTTTTTACGAATCGGATTGTAATCTTTCCTTACTTGAAGGTAAGACTATTGCAATCATCGGCTACGGCTCACAGGGACATGCGCATGCTTTGAACCTTAAGGATTCAGGCTGTAAGGTAATTATCGGTCTTTACAAGGGATCGAAGTCATGGGACAAGGCTGTAAGTCAGGGATTTGAAGTTTATACAGCTGCAGAGGCTGCAAAGATGGCTGACATCATCATGATTCTTATTAATGATGAGAAGCAGGCTGATTTGTATACAAAGGATATCGAACCCAACCTCGAAGCAGGCAACATGCTGATGTTTGCTCACGGCTTTAATATTCATTTCGGTTGCATCAAGCCTCCGAAGGATGTCGATGTTACCATGATTGCTCCCAAGGGACCCGGTCACACGGTAAGAAGCGAATATCAGGCAGGCAAGGGTGTTCCCTGCTTGATAGCCGTTGAACAGGATGCTACCGGCAAGGCTCAGGATTTGGCACTTGCATATGCACTCGGAATCGGCGGAGCAAGAGCGGGCGTTTTAGAAACAACATTCAGAACCGAGACAGAGACCGACCTCTTCGGTGAACAGGCAGTTCTTTGCGGCGGCGTTTGTGCTCTTATGCAGACAGGTTTTGAAGTACTTTGCGAAGCAGGATACGATCCCAGAAACGCATACTTTGAATGTATCCATGAGATGAAGCTTATTGTAGATCTTATTTATCAGTCAGGCTTTGCCGGAATGAGATATTCAATTTCAAATACCGCTGAGTACGGTGATTACATTACCGGACCCAAGATTATCACTCCCGAGACAAAGCAGGCAATGAAGAAGATCCTTTCCGATATTCAGGACGGAACCTTTGCAAAGGAATTCTTACTTGATATGTCTCCCGCAGGCAAGCAGGTTCACTTCCAGGCAATGAGAAAGCTTCATGCAGAGCATCCTTCGGAGAAGGTTGGCGAGGAAGTAAGAAAGCTTTACAGCTGGAATAATGAAGCAGACAAGCTCATTAATAACTAAAGGTTTTTAGAAGGGGAGCTGAAAAGCTTCCCTTTTTTACCATTTGTGATTTGCAATTCCATTCCTATACGTTTAGAGGAGAAAGAAATATGTCAATGACGATGACGCAGAAAATCCTTGCAAGTCATGCGGGACTTGAGTCTGTTAAGGCAGGAGATTTAATAGAAGCAGATCTTGATTTAGTACTCGGAAACGATATTACAAGTCCCGTTGCCATAAAAGAGATGGCTCGTATGAACCTTGATAAGGTATTCAATAAGGACAAGATTGCCCTTGTACCCGATCACTTTGTACCCAATAAGGATATTAAATCGGCCGAACACTGCAAATGCGTAAGGGAATTTGCTCTTAGAAACAATATTACCAATTACTTTGAAGTCGGAGAAATGGGTATTGAACATGCTCTTTTGCCGGAACAGGGTTTAACTGTCGCCGGAGACGTAATAATCGGCGCCGATTCCCATACCTGTACTTACGGAGCGCTGGGTGCTTTTTCGACGGGCGTCGGAAGCACGGATATGGCCGCCGGAATGGCAACCGGAAAAGCCTGGTTTAAGGTACCCTCGGCCATTAAATTTAATATAGTCGGTGAAAAAGCAAAGAACATAAGCGGCAAGGACGTCATCCTTCACATCATCGGCATGATCGGAGTTGACGGTGCTTTGTATAAGTCCATGGAATTTACCGGAGAAGGGATAAAGAACCTTTCAATGGATGACAGATTTACAATTGCCAACATGGCAATCGAGGCAGGCGCAAAGAACGGAATTTTCCCTGTTGATGAAAAAGCAATTGAGTATATGAAGGAACATTCAAAGAGGGAATATAAAGTATTTTGTGCCGACGAAGATGCCGAATATGATGCCGAATACACTGTCGATTTATCGAAGTTACGGCCTACGATAGCATTCCCTCATCTTCCCGAGAATACTAAGACGATAGATGAAATTAATGAAGAAATTAAAATCGATCAGGTAGTCATCGGTTCATGTACCAACGGACGAATAGACGATTTAAGGTGTGCAGCTTCGATTTTAAAAGGAAGACACGTTAAAAAGGGAATGAGACTTATAGTTATTCCCGCTACCCAGTCAATATATTTACAGGCAATGGAGGAAGGCCTTCTTAAGACATTCATTGAAGCAGGCGGAATTGTAAGTACTCCCACCTGCGGCCCCTGTCTTGGAGGATACATGGGTGTGCTTGCGGCAGGCGAAAGATGCGTATCTACGACAAACCGCAATTTCGTAGGCCGTATGGGCGATGTAACAAGTGAAATTTATCTTGCAAGCCCCGCTGTTGCCGCTGAAAGCGCAGTAAAGGGTTATATTGCAGCTCCGGAGGTAGACTGATGAAGGCTCAAGGAAAAGTATTCAGATTTGAAGATAACGTTGATACGGATGTAATAATTCCCGCAAGATATTTAAATTCTTCGGATCCTAAAGAACTTGCAACTCATTGCATGGAAGACATCGATAAGGATTTTGTGAAGAAAGTTTCCAAAGGAGATATTATTGTAGCAGGTAAGAATTTCGGCTGCGGTTCTTCAAGAGAGCATGCTCCGATTGCCATAAAAGCTTCGGGTGTTTCATGCGTAATTGCCGAAACCTTTGCCAGAATTTTTTACAGAAATGCGATAAATATCGGCCTTCCCATTATGGAATGCGAGGCTGCGAGTAAGGCAATCAAGGCGGGAGATGAGGTAAGCATTAACTTTGATACCGGAGAAATTCATGATCTGACAACGGGGGAAACCTTTGTGGGTCAGGCATTCCCCGAGTTCATGCAGAAAATCATCAACGCCGAAGGACTTTTAAATTACATCACTCAGAAATAGTTGTATTTTTTGTTAAATTTTCAAATTCCCTCTGCTATAATGGTGGAGGGAATTTTTGGTTTTGTTAGGTACAAGTTCCATCTGAGTTAAACAAAAGTATTCCAAACCGATTTTTATATATAAAGGTGATTAATATGAGAATTATATTTATCAGACACGGTGATCCCGATTATTCAATCGATTCGCTTACCGAAAAGGGCTTCAAGGAAGCTAAGCTTCTTGCAGAGAGGGTAAAAAACTGGAAGGTTGATGCGGCTTTTGTTTCTCCTTTGGGACGGGCTAAGGATACGGCTTCTTTTTCGCTTGAAAAGCTTAACATGAAGGCTACGACTTGTGACTGGCTCAGGGAATTTGACTATAGCGTCCTTCACGAAGAGGAAGAGCGGGTTAAGGTTCCGTGGGATTTTTACCCGGAAACCTGGACCAAGTATGAAGACAGTTTCAACAAGGATAAGTGGACGGATATTCCTATTCTTAATAATCCCGGTCTTAAGGGTGGAAATGAAAAGGTTAAGGAAGGAATTGACGGAATTTTAAAAGAATATGGTTATACAAGGTTTGGTAATTTTTATAAGTCCGACGGTACAGGCAAAGACAAGACAATAGTTTGCTTTTGCCATTTGGGTGTTATCTGCGTAATACTCGGGCATCTCTTAAATGTTTCGCCGGTTGTATTATGGCATGGTTTGTTCCTTGCTCCGACCTCGGTTACTGTAGGTGCCTTTGAGGAACGCACGAAGGATCACGCATATTTCAGACTTCAGGCAGTGGGTGACACGAGGCACCTTACCGAAAACGGCGAGCCTGTTTCGAGTGCTGGATATTTTACCGATACGTTTATGGGGTGATACAATGATAAGCTTTATAAGAGGAATTCTTGAAGAATCAAGACCCGGAAGACTGATAATCGATGTTTCGGGAATCGGCTTTACCGTTTTAGTTTCCGATTCGATGAGGGAGGAGCTTCCTTCGATAGGAAACGAGGTAAAGGTCTATACATATATGAGCGTCAGGGACGACGGGATGAGCTTATACGGTTTCCTTACAAGAGATGCACTTGATCTTTTTAACATGTTAATCGGCGTAAACGGAGTCGGACCGAAGGGTGCCCTTGCCATTCTAGATACTTTTTCCGTTTCCAAGATTAAATTTTATATCGCATCGGCCGATTCAAGTGCGCTTTCAAAAGCACCTACCATCGGAAAGAAGACTGCCGAGAGGATTATTGTAGATCTTCGGGATAAGGTTAAGAAAGAAGAAATCTGGCTTGACGGAGAGCCTGCGGATACATCAGAAGGCGGAAACACTATTACGAACGATGCAAAGGATGCAATCGAAGCCTTGGTGGCACTCGGATATGACAGAAAATCTTCACAGGCTGCGGTCATGAAGATTGAACATATTGAAGAACTTGATACGAATCAAATATTAAAGCTTGCTCTTTCGTATATGTATTAAAGGTGATGTATGGAAAGAATGATTGAAACGAGCTTCACGACGGAGGATGTAAAGATTGAGGGTTCCCTTCGCCCGGAGTTTTTAAAGGATTATATCGGTCAGGAAAAAGTAAAAGAAATAATGAAGGTCTATATCGATGCGGCAAAGAAGCGTAACGATTCTTTGGATCATGTACTTTTGTACGGACCTCCCGGACTCGGAAAGACGACGCTTGCCGAGATAATTGCGCATGAAATGGGCGTAAATATCAGGATTACAAGCGGACCTGCAATTGAAAAGCCCGGAGACATGGCGGCGATTTTAAGCTCTCTTCAGTCGGGAGACCTTTTGTTTATCGACGAGATTCACAGGCTTAACAAGCAGATAGAAGAAGTTCTTTATCCGGCAATGGAAGATTATTCCCTGGACATTATGATAGGGAAGGGGCCGAGCGCAAAGTCGATTCGCTTGGATCTCCCTAAGTTTACTCTTGTGGGAGCGACTACGCGTGCCGGACTTCTTTCGGCTCCGTTAAGAGACCGTTTCGGGGTTATTCAAAAGCTTGAATTTTATAATATCGACGAGCTTGCAACCATCATAAGACATTCGGCTAAGGTATTAAATGTTAAAATCGATGTGGAAGGTGCCGATGAGCTTGCAAGGAGAAGTCGCGGAACTCCGAGACTTGCAAACCGAATGCTTAAGAGAGTAAGGGATTTTGCGGAGATTAAGTACGACGGAGTAATAACAGGCGACGTTGCCCGTACGGCGCTTGACCTTATGGATGTTGACAGGATGGGGCTTGACCATGTCGACAGAAACCTTTTGACTACGATGATAGAGCTTTATAAGGGTGGTCCCGTTGGACTTGATACCTTGGCTGCTTCCATCGGAGAGGATGCGGGCACGATAGAAGAGGTTTACGAGCCTTATCTTTTGAAGAACGGATTTATTATGCGAACCCCGAGAGGCAGGTGCGTAACCGACCTTGCGTACAGCCATTTGGGTATTGAAAATGAGGCATAGGAAATATATAATAATTTGTGTCTGTTCATTGAAAAGAGTATGAATGGAATTTGATTTTAAGTCATCGAGAGTGTATCACAGGGGGTAACCTTAATGGCGGCCAAAACAGATGCTGAGGTAATTATCGGAGGAAAGGTACTTCGTTTAAGCGGTTATGAAAGCGAAGAATACCTTCAGAAGGTTGCCCAGTATATCAACAGTAAATTATCCGAATACAACAGAATAGAAAGCTTTAGACGCTCGCCTGTGGATATGCAGAATGTTCTGCTTGAGATCAACATTGCCGATGACTATTTTAAGGCGAAGAAACAGATTTCTCTTTTGGAAGAGGAAATCAGCGCCAAGGAAAAAGAACTCTATGATTTAAAGCATGAGCTCATTGCCGCACAGATAAAGCTTGATACAAGTGAAAAGAATGTAAAAAGTCTTAAGAGCGATTTGGATGAATCCTCCAAAAAGCTTATACGTCTCGAAACAGAGCTTAAGATGAATTAAAGGCTGTAGAGATACAGCCTTTTATAGTGGGTATAAATATGGAACTGCTTTCGCCTGCCGGAAATTTTTCGGGATTTCTCGGGTGTTTAAATGCGGGATGTGATGCGGTTTACCTTGCCGGCAAGGAATTCGGTGCAAGGGCGTATGCCGATAATTTTTCAGACGAAGAAATTTTAAGCGTTATTGAAATCGCACATCTACATGGAGTAAGAGTTTATCTTACCGTAAACACCCTTATAAAAGAAAAGGAATTTTCGGATGTCATCAATTACATAAGACCCTTTTATGAAGCCGGCTTAGATGCCTGCATTGTGCAGGATTTGGGCCTTATTTCGGTGTTTAAGTATGATTTTCCCAAAATGGAAGTGCATGTAAGCACTCAGGGTTTTGCCACAGGTAGTGAGTCCGTAAAATTTTATAAAGACTTAGGTGCTTCGAGGGTTGTTCTTGCAAGAGAACTTTCTTTACAGGAAATCAAAGAAATAAAGATTAACTGTGACATTGAAATTGAGACGTTTATTCACGGAAGTATGTGCTACTCATATTCGGGAGAATGCCTGTTTTCGTCGTGCCTCGGCGGAAGAAGCGGAAACAGGGGAAGATGTGCAGGTCCTTGCAGACAGCCGTATTCAATTGAAGGTGTCAAGGATTCAAAGTTTAAAAACAAATATTTTCTTTCCATGAAGGATCAGTGTACGCTTGAAATTCTGCCTAAACTGATCGAGGCGGGAATAGACTCCCTAAAAATAGAAGGTCGTATGAAGAGTCCTGAGTATACGGCCTTTGTCACGACGATGTACAGAAAGTACATCGATCTTTATGAAAAGGATAAAGAAAATTACAGCGTAGACCCCAAAGATTTGGAAGCTCTAAAGAATATGTATATGCGTTCCGAAATTTCGGACGGATATTATTTCAGGAAAAACGGGCGTGAAATGATTACGCTTGACAATCCGGCATATTCAAAAACCGACGAGACTTTAAAAAACGAAGTTAAGAGAGAGTATATTGATACATTAAAGAAGATAAAAGCTGACGGCTATGTTTATTCAAAGGTCGGAGAGAATTTTTCTTTTTCCCTAAATGCAAACGGAAAGTTTGTAACCGTTTCAGGAGATATTGTTGAGAAAGCCTTAAATAATTCGACTAAAGAGGAAGATATCAAAAAGCAGCTTTCGAAGTTCGGAAATACGCCCTTTGAATTAAATGAACTTACGACAGAGTGTGATGACTTTGGTTTTATCAGCATAAAGCAATTAAACGAGTACAGGCGGAAATGTGTCAATTTGCTTAAAACAGAACTTTTGAAAGATTATGACAGGCTTGCCAATAGTTATTCAAAGAAAGATTTTGAATTAAGAGAGAGAAGCTTTTCACCAAAAGATATCATATGTGTCACAAATAAAGAACAGTATGAAATTATCAATAATCAGTCACTTAATACTTTCGTGGGGCTTGATTATAAGCTTTATAAGGATGTAAAAGCAGATGCATTTGACACAATTGTTCTTTTTCCGGATATATGCAGGAACGGTGATTTTAATGAAATAAAAGAAATTATTGATGCTTGCTCTAAAGAAAATGTTTTCGGTGTTCTTGTAAGAAATTACGATGAGCTTGAAATGGTTTATGAGTCTTCATATGCCGGCATGGTGATTGCAGGCCCCGAAATGTACGCATTTAACCGTAATTCTGCCGATACATTAAAGCATTTTTGCGATAAACTGGTCATTCCGTTTGAACTTTCAAAGCAGGAAATTATAGATACAAAGCAGAAGGGTGAGTACTTGTTTGCCTATGGCCGCATACCGCTTATGCGTACTGCAAATTGTGTTCAAAAGACTTCTTTTTCCTGCAATAAAAATGCAGGTGATAAGTTTCTTTATCTTAAAGACAGGACAGGCGTAAATTTTCCTGTTTTTAGAAACTGCGATTTTTGTTTTAATACCATCTATAATAGCGTTCCGACATGTTTCTTTGACGAACGGGATTTTTTGAAGGATTATTTAAAGATTATTTCCTTTACGGATGAGAGTGAAATTAAGATAAACGAGGTTTTGAAGGCATTTAAGACCGGAACGAAGATAAAATCCTTTACAAAGGCATACTTTAACAAGGGAGTTTTATAAGCAGAAAAATTGTGTTACAATCATACAAATGGTTTTTTACGGAGGGTTTGCAATGAAAGAGGCAACCAGTTGCGGTGGAGTCGTAATCCACAAGGGTAAGATTTTGCTCTTATATAAGAATTTTTACAATCATTATCACGGTTGGGTGCTTCCGAAAGGAACGGTCGAAGAGGGAGAAACCTTCGAGGATACGGCCCTGCGGGAAGTGTATGAAGAGGGGAGCTCAATCGCGCGAATTATCGAACCTGTCGGTGAGACGCATTACGTATTTAACGGAAATGACGATGAGGTAAATAAAACGGTTCATTGGTTTTTGATGAGCTCAAATGCGTTTTATTCAAGACCTCAAAAAGAAGAATATTTCGAGGATTCGGGATTTTATAAGTATCATGAGGCTATTTTCCTTCTCAAATACCCCAATGAAAAAGAAATTTTAGAGAAGGCATACGCCGAGTATAAAAGGTTGAAATCAGTCGGGAAGTGGTATGAAAGATAACGTTTTTCTTTCTGAAAATGCATATATCGCAAAGCCTTTGAAACACCCCGAAAGGCTTATTAAAAAGCTTAACAAGGGTAAAGTTTTAAAGAGCTTTTATGTCGTATATATGCCTCTTGATAAAGAAAAACCGGAAATTATCGAATCACGTTTTTTTTCTTTTAAGTATATGAGGTCGGTTGAACGTGAGGTTATTTGCCTTTGCAAAGAAATGGACGACGCTTATGAATATATAAGGTGTCTTACGCAAGCTTCCGTTATGTTTTTTGACGATGTACGCTTTAAGGAGACACTTGAAAAGATTACCCCCGAATTGATCGATTCCTTGTTTTATAAGGACACGGAGGAATGATGGATATATTTTTACATATTCTTATGTATATTGGGCTTGCGCTTCTTGGTATCCTCGCTTTCATTCTTCTTGTTGTATTGCTCGTTTTGTTTTTTCCTGTTTTTTATAATGCAAAGGGAAGTTACAAGGATGATGCCGAACCCTTTATAAGGGCGAGGGTACATTGGTTGTTTGGATTTTTTCGCGTGTCTTATAATTATGGAAGAAAAGATCCTTTAAAGATTAAGATTTTATGGTTTAGGCTGAATAAATCTAAGAAAAATGATACTGACATCAATTTTGATGATCCTTCAAACGATGAGGATTTATCCTCGACGGATAATGCAAAGATTGATGTTCCTTCGGTAGCTTGCGAAAACGCCACCGCGGAGCCTTCAAACGATGAGGCCGATGAAAAAGATGCCGAGCCTTCAAACGATAAGGCAGATACTGAAGAAGTCGAGCCTTCAAACGATAAGGCAGATACTGAA
>CAVJJQ010000071.1:0-14439 GCA_963649755.1 bacterium
AGGTGACTGAGAGGGCTAGAGCTGTCACCGAAGGTGACTGAGAGGGCTAGAGCTGCAACATTATTCTTATCAATACATCACATTTCTCATTGTGCGAATTATTTATTCCCATATCGTACTTTGTCAAAATTTGAATTTCTTTTTCATTTTCCGAAAACAAAAACTGTTTCGTATATGTCCTGACTGTAAGCATTCCGAACGGAGTGTTGTAATCGGTGATGTATTCCTTGCCCTTTTCTAAGTGCATTACCGAGGTGAGAGCGCCTTTCTTGGTGATTTCAAGGAATGATGTATCAAACTTTAAAAGGGTCTTTACAGTCTCGCCATCCTCCGAAATCTCTTCATAGGATACGTATTTTTTCCCGTTTCGTTCATACATCTTGCCGCTTGCTTTCGTATCAAGCTTCATTTCTTCGCCGTCTGCTGTGTGACGCGATCTGATATCAATAAAAACTTCTTTTTCCAATTATTGTTCCTGCTCTGACTGCTTGTGCAACTGATTCAGTATGGACTGCTCCTGGTGGTCGATGTGTTCTCTTGAAGCCTCCGAAGCCTCATGGGCATCTCCTTTAAGGATGGCATTCATGAGTCTTTCATGCTCGGAAATAAGCCTTTCGTGCTGGGACGTATCCTTTATGTATTCATATCTGTAGCGGTACATCTGCTCCGCAAGATTGTTGATGATGGCGACCATTCTGTCATTGCCCGTCGCTTTGATGATGATGTCATGGAAGGCAACATCCGAATGGGCAATCCTTTCATTATCCTTTGAAGCGACCGCCTCTCTGAAATCCGAAAGGGCTTCCTTTAAGTGTTCTTTTTCGTCGTCCGAAATACGCTCACAGGCAAGAAAGGCACAAAAAGAATCAAGTGCCCTTCGAACTTCAAGTACATCCTTGAGTCCCTTTTCCGAAATCTCGGCTACGACGGCACCCTTTCTCGGCACGTTCGTGACAAGGCCTTCCGCTTCAAGCATTCTGAGGGCGTCGCGCACCGGTGTGCGGCTCACGCCGAGGCGCTTGGACAAGTGAATCTCCATAAGCCTCTCGCCCGGCTTTAACTCACCTGTCAGGATGGCGCTCCTAAGTGTTTGAAAAACAACATCCCTTAGCGGCAAAAGATAATTTGAATTAAGTGACAAGTCGGTCATAAACTCCCCTTTTGGTTACTGTTAAGCTAATGTATACGTGCGTCCCACAAAGAAATCTGGATAACTTTCTTTAAGTCTTTGCTCTCCTTTTAATAATAAAGCTTCATCATTAAAAATTCCGAAAACCGTAGGTCCGGAGCCTGTCATGATTGAATTTAAGGCTCCGGCGTCAAGCATGGACTTTTCAATTTCTCCTATTACCGGATGAGCGTTCTTCGTAACGCTCTCCAAGGTATTTCCAAGAAGACTCGCTGTTTTTAAAATATCATCTTCCTTTAAGGCCATTATCATTTCGTCAACATCCGGGTGATAGGGGTGTGCTTCTTTATCATAGGCTACATAAACATCCTTGGTAGAAACAAAAATATTTGGCTTACAGATAAGAACTTTTAGGTGTTTTGGACCTTTAAGAGGTGTAAGCATTTCGCCGATACCCTCGCAGAGAGCTAAGCCGCCTTCCACGCAAAACGGAACATCTGCTCCGATTTTTACGGCGATTTCACGAAGCTCATCATTTGAAAGTCCAAGTTCAAATAAACGGTTCAACCCGCGAAGTGCAGCTGCCGCGTCGGCACTTCCTCCTGCCATGCCTGCCGCGATGGGAATGTTCTTTTTCAAAGATATGTTTACATCAAAAGTTCTTCCGACAGCTTCCGAAAGCTTATTTGCAGCCTTTATGACAAGGTTGTCACTGCCTTCCGCCTGCTCTTTGTTTAACATTTCATCGTCCGTCGTAAGCCTTACACCGGATTCACCCTTTTCAAAACTTAACTCATCGCAAAGTTCAAGCGTCTGCATTATCATTCTGACATCATGATAGCCATTTTCACGCTTCCCGGTAATGTCGAGAGAAAGGTTTATTTTTGCATGTGCTTTTTCAAAAATCATTCATAAATCCTCGTCTTTAAGGTCTATATTTAAATAAAATTTTAACATAGTAAAATTCAACACTCAACCCGACCTTATCCTCGAATGTCAAGTTTCCAAACACATATATTGTTCTTTTTGCCTCGTTGCATTGTTCTTTCTATCTTGATGTCTATCTTGACATTTGCTACAATGTTGACATCAAATAGCGGAAACGGAGGTAATCTTTGTGGAATACGTAGATGTTAAAACGGCAGCTGCACGCTGGGGATTAACCGAAAGGCGTATTACGGCACTTTGCAGAGACAATCGAATTGCCGGTGCGAAAAAGAAGGACGGTTTATGGCTCATCCCCGAGAAATCCGAAAAACCGACGGACGGACGTAAAGACAAATATGGACGTGTTGCCGGCTCAAATGTTAAATTGCCTTTGCCCATTGGCGTGTCCGATTTTAAGGAGCTGGTTTCGAACTACTATTATGTCGACAAAACGCTGATACTCAAAGATTTTATTGATTCTAAGCCCAAGGTTTCCCTTTTTACCCGTCCGAGACGTTTTGGGAAGACTCTGACGATGGACATGCTAAAAACCTTCTTCGAAATCAGTGACACCGATACCTCTAAATATTTCATGGATAAAGAAATATGGAGCCGTGGCGAAGAATATCGTCGAGAGCAGGGAAAATATCCGGTCATCTTTGTTACATTTAAAGATATTAAGTTTGCCTCTTGGGAGCAAACTTATAATGCAATTCGTGAAATTATCGCAAATGAGTACCTGCGTCATGACATCTTGCTTACAAGCGACAGATGTAACGAATATGAGAAGGACTATTTTCGCAAAGTTGTTGACGGTTCAATCACCGAGGTAAGTATGTCCAGAGCTTTTGCCGAACTTTCGCGTATGCTTCACAAGCACTATGATTGCCCTTCCGTCATCATCATTGACGAATACGATACGCCAATTCAGCAAGGCTATACGGACGGATACTATGAACAGGTTACCGGATTTATGCGTAATCTCTTGTCCGGGGCTTTCAAGGACAATTCCGACCTTTCCTACGGATTCTTAACCGGTATTCTCCGAGTTGCAAAAGAAAGCATTTTCAGCGGTCTTAACAACCTTAAGGTAAATTCCGTTCTTGAAGAACGCTACAGCGAATATTTCGGTTTTACCAAAAGCGAAATCTTAGATATCATGAAGTATTATGATCGAACAGATAAATATGAAGAAATCTGCGAATGGTATGACGGATATCGTTTCGGAAACACAGAAATCTTTAATCCCTGGTCTGTTTTAAATTATTTGGACGAAAATTGTAATGCAAAGGCTTACTGGCAGTCCACCGGGGATAACAGCATCATCCGCCGGATTGTAGCGGAGGCAGACGATGAAACCGTAGACAATCTTCGCAAGCTGATGCAGGGGCAAAAGATTTCTTCATACGTAGATACTTCTGTTATTTATCCGGAAATCAGGAATAACCCGACAACGATTTACAGTTTCCTGCTTTCCGCCGGCTATTTAAAGGTTTTAAAGAAAGATGAGCTTCATAACGACAATGCCATCTGCGATATTGCCATTCCCAACAAAGAAATCTTTTTTGTTTATGAAAAAGAAATCCTTTCCGCTCTTACAAATGTAATTTCACAATCAACTGCCATTGCGATTAAAGAGGCAATTGTAATGCAGAATGTTCCCAAGTTGCAGAACAGTCTGCAAGAGTTGCTGCTCAACTCCGTCAGTTCCTTCGACTATGCCCACGAAAATTTTTATCACGGGCTCGTCTTGGGAATTTGTGCAATAATGAATAACTTGTATCGTATGGATTCCAACAGAGAGTCGGGGCACGGCAGATATGATATTCAGCTTAGCCCCTATGATAAGAAAATGCCGGGGATTATCATAGAGCTAAAGGTTTTAAAGGAAAATATTGCCGAATCTCACATTGAAAGCAAACTTGAAAATTCTGCAAAAGAGGCTCTGTTGCAAATCAACCGGCAGCAATATGTCACAGCAATGAGACAGGAAGGCGTCACCCGCTTCTTTAAAATCGGGGTTTCTTTTTATAAAAAACGCGTCAAGCTGATAAGCGAGTCAGAATAAACTGTTATTTAAAAATCACGAGTTTTGTCTTAAGAACATGAAAATCGCCGCAAATCGTTACTCACGGTTTGCGGCGGTTAAAGGGTTTCATCATTCTGCGTCTTCGTTCATCAGCTTGTCAAACTTTTCAAGCACTGCATCATAGGTCTTTTGAGATATCTCGGGGAGTTCTCCGCCCCAGGTCTTCTCAGCCTGCTCATAGCCTTTTTTGAAGGCTTCCTTCATGTCTTCAAGCTTTGAAGTATCGCCGCCTGTAAGGGCAAGGGCAAAGTCAACGATACGATCCGAGGTCTGATTGACTCCGAAGTATCCGTCTTCCGAAATGTCTTCCTGGGCCTGAGCCTTCGTAGCTGCGTCTACGGTAAAGTTTCCTTGACTTAGGAAGCTCCACATATCCGTTGCGTTTGCATAAGCTGTACTCTGCTTGGTAATGAGCTGGGTTACTATTTCCTGAAGTTTATCGACCTGCGCCCGGGCGTCAGCCTTTAACTTCTGGATAAGCTCTGCATTTGCCTTGTAGGTAGATGTGGGGATTTCAAGCGACGGCTCGTAGACAACGCCGCTTTCTGTCGAATCGTTGTTAACCGATTCTTCCGAGTTGGTCTGCGACTGCGCTACAGTCTTCGTAGTATAAGAATACGACTGGTAGCTATCAATCGAACCGGTAATTCCTTTTACACTCATGATTGATCCTTTCTGCGGGAAAACCCGACTTATGTAAGGTGCATCCGTGCACCCAAAAATATACTTCTGATTTCTCTATCGGCAGCTTTTGCAAAAACTTTATAGCCAAATTAAAAATAATTAAACAATTCCGCAGAGTACTTGAATTTTGCAAAAAAGAACACCGCCTCAGGCAAAACAACCTTGCCAATCTTGAATTCTCCCTGTATCTGTGATATAAATTTCTTTATCATTTTCTCTTCGCAGACTGGCACAATCGGGAGCTAATATGAAAAATCGTTTTTTATGCATTGCGATGACGGGGCTCATGGCACTTGGCATGATATCCTGCGGTAATCCGGGCTCGCCGGATGAATTTAAGATTACAACAGACAATGTAGATGAATATATAGTGACCTTGGGCGATTTCTCAAATCTTTCCTCGGAGGCGGTCAAGACCGAGCTTGACGATTCCATGGTTTCGTACTATGCGGACGACTATTACAATTCGCTTGCTCTTGAAACGGAAGGGCTTACGGACGAGGACGGAAATCCCGTTCCCATGACGGACGATGCAATTGCAAAGCTTAACAGCACAGCATATTCGACGGTTTCGGAGTTTATGGTCTTTGTGCGCAAGACGGTTCAGAATTACATCGACTACACGTATGAAAATGAAATTGTTTATGATGCAATCAATCAGATAGTTGCGTCGTCAACGTTTAACGACCTTCCGGACGAGCTCATAGATGCTCAGGCGGAGTATGTGAAGACCGACTTTCAGGATGCCGCGGATTCCTACGACGTGAGCATTGAAGAGTATTTAAAGTACGGCGGCACGACTCTTACGGAAATGGCAACCTCCTACGCCAAGGAAAATATCGTTTACGTCAAACTCGGCAAGGAGCTCGGCTACGGTGACCTTGAAGAGGACGAGATGAACTCAAAGGTTTTTGATTATTTGCTTGAACATACAAGCGTAAATTAAGGAGCATACATACAAATGGAACTTACGGATATCAGACTTATATTTAAGGAAAAAGAAAAATACATCGGCAAGGAAGTAACCGTCGGCGGTTGGGTCAGGAGTATCAGAGATTCCAAGACCTTCGGATTCATCGTATTGAATGACGGAACCTTCTTTGATCCGCTTCAGATTGTTTATTCGGATACCCTTTCAAACTTCGATGCAATTTCAAAACAAAACGTCGGTGCCGCAATTGTTGCAAAGGGTACAATCGTTGAAACCCCGAACGCAAAGCAGCCGATTGAGATGCAGGCTACCGAAATCATGATTGAGGGTACTTCGACACCCGACTTCCCTCTTCAGAAAAAGCGCCACACTTTGGAGTACCTTCGTACGATTCCGCACCTTCGTGCACGTACCAATACCTTTGAGGCAGTATTCAGGGTTCGCTCCATGATTGCTTTTGCCATCCACAATTTCTTTATGGAGAGAGGTTTTGTTTATGTACATACGCCTCTTATTACCGGAAGCGACTGTGAAGGCGCAGGCGAAATGTTCCAGGTAACAACCCTTGATTTAAACAACCTTCCCCTTACAGAGGACGGCAAGGTTGATTATTCAAAGGATTTCTTTAACAAGGTGACAAACCTTACGGTATCGGGCCAGTTGAACGTAGAGACTTATGCGTTTGCATTCAAGAACGTTTACACCTTCGGACCTACCTTCAGAGCCGAGAATTCCAACACCACGCGTCATGCAGCAGAGTTCTGGATGATTGAGCCCGAGATGTGCTTTGCAGATCTTACGGACGATATGGAATGTGCCGAGGCAATGCTTAAGTATGTCATCAACTTTGTGCTTGAGAGATGCCCCGAAGAGATGGATTTCTTTAACCGTTTCGTCGATACTTCACTGATTGAGAGACTTAAGCATGTTGCAAACTCCGATTTCGGCCGCATCACTTATACCGAGGCTATCAAGATTTTGGAGAAAAACAACGATAAATTTGATTATCCCGTTTCATGGGGCTGCGATCTTCAGACGGAGCACGAGAGATACTTAACCGAGGTTGAGTTTAAGCGTCCCGTATTTGTAACCGACTATCCGAAGGAGATTAAGGCCTTCTACATGAAGTTAAACGAGGACGGCAAGACCGTTGCCGCCATGGACTGCCTTGTTCCCGGAATCGGTGAGATTATCGGAGGCAGCCAGCGTGAGGATGACTACGACAAACTCTTGAAGAGAATGGAAGAGTGCGGCTTAAAGAAAGAAGATTATGACTTCTATCTCGACCTTCGTAAGTACGGAACCGCACGTCATGCAGGATTCGGACTCGGATTCGAAAGATGCGTTATGTACTTAACGGGTATGGGAAATATCAGAGACGTACTTCCTTTCCCCAGAACCGTAAACAACTGCGAACTGTAATTTAAATCGGGAGACACGTATGAACTGTTTGGAAGAAAGAATACTCAAAGACGGCGTCGTCAAAGCGGGAAACGTTTTAAAGGTTGACAGCTTTCTTAACCACTGCATGGACATTTCGCTTTTCAATGAAATGGGTGCGGAATATGCAAGACGTTTTGAGGGCAAGCCGATAAACAAAATCCTTACGATTGAAGCATCGGGCATCGGCATTGCGAGCATCGCGGCTCTTCATTTTAATAACTGTCCCGTTGTTTTTGCAAAGAAGTCCCAGTCCATCAACCTTGACGGCGATATGTATACGGCAGAGGTTGAATCCTTTACACATAAGAATACCAATCACGTAATCGTGTCCAAAAAGTTTTTAAATGAAGACGATCATGTCCTCATCATCGACGACTTTCTTGCAAACGGCTGTGCCCTTCAGGGACTCATACAAATCTGTCTTCAGGCAGGAGCCAAGGTCGAGGGAATCGGAATCGCCGTTGAAAAAGGTTTTCAGCCCGGCGGCCGCATGATCAGAAACATGGGCTACCAGCTTGAATCCCTGGCAATCGTTGAAAAGATGGATGCAGGGACCGGGAAGATTGAATTTAGGAAACAGTAAAGATTTGATACGGATTGCTCCGTGCTTCGCACTCCCGCAATCCTCCCAACATTCGTAATCCGCTCATTTTTCTTCGAAAAATGGCTACTTACTCATGTCGGGGCGGGTCCCAAGGTCAGAAATCCTTATACAAGCGAGCTTGCATAAGAATTTTTGACTTTGGTCCCCTTATATCAAAATTAACAATTAATTATAAAAAAAAGATAAATAAATCATTAAAATGCCACATTGAAAAATGCGGCATTTGTTGTTATTCTAAGCACTGTAAAGATAATTATTTTCGATATATATCAAGAGATATGGCCTTGAAGTTTCTACCCGGACACCGTAAATGACCGGACTATCGAATTGATGCAGGTTTTGCCTGCGTTGTTCGATCGGTTTGGGCTTGCCCGAATCGATTTTTCTTTTTGAAAGCGTTTGACGCTTTCGTCTTTGCCATTCCAACGTATATCAAAATAGTTAAAGACACTATTAAAGGAGATTGGAAATGAAAAAGTTTACAGCATTGTTTTTATCTTTACTCATGGTTCTTTCTCTTTGCGCTTGCGGAAGCTCAGAGACCGAGAACACTAACTCTTCTGTAAAGGCAGGATTTATCTTCCTTCACGATGAGAACTCCACCTATGACAAGAACTTCATCGATGCAGCCAAGGAGGCTTGCGAAGCTTTAGGTGTTGAATATGTATTTAAGACCAACATTCCCGAAGGTCAGGAATGCCAGGATGCGGCAGAAGAGCTTGTTGATGCAGGCTGCGACATCGTATTCGCTGATTCCTTTGGACACGAAGGTTACATGATCGAAGTTGCTAAGGAACATCCCGAAGTTCAGTTCTGCCACGCAACAGGAACCAGAGCTCATACCGAAGGCCTTGACAACTATCACAACGCATTCGCTTCTATTTACGAAGGACGTTATCTTGCAGGTATCGCTGCAGGCATGAAGTTAAACGAAATGCTTGAAGCCGGCACCATCACCGAGCCCAAGATGGGTTATGTAGGTGCTTATACCTATGCAGAAGTTGTTTCCGGATATACTTCTTTCTACCTTGGCGCTAAGTCAGTTTGCCCCGATGTTACCATGGAAGTTACCTTCACAGGTTCCTGGTACGATGAGACCGCTGAAAAAGAAGGTGCTCAGACCCTTATCAACAACGGTTGCGTACTTATTTCACAGCATGCCGATTCAATGGGTGCTCCTACAGCTTGTGAAACAGCAGGCGTTCCCAACGTTTCTTACAACGGTTCAACAGCAAGCGTAGCTCCCAACACCTACATCGTTTCTTCAAGAATCAACTGGGCTCCTTACTACACCTACTGCCTCAACGCAGTTGCAAACGGTGAAGCAATCGACGCTGACTGGACCGGAACAATCGCTACAGGTTCCGTATTACTTACCGACCTCGGTGATGTTGCTGCAGAAGGCACTCAGGAAGCAATCGATACAGCAAAGGCAGAGCTTGAAGCAGGTACTCGTCACGTATTCGATACCACAACCTTCACTGTAAACGGTGAGACTCTTACATCCTATATGGCTGACGTTGATACCGATGCAGATTACACACCCGATACCGAAGCTATCGTTGACGGTTACTTCGCAGAGTCAACTTATCGTTCGGCTCCTTACTTCGATATTCAGATTGACGGAATCGTAACCCTGAATACCGCATATTAATACTTGAACATTAATAGACTTATTTGTTAAAATTTCAAAGGGTGGCGGACACGCCATCCTTTGAATCTTTTTTGCTATATAGGAAATTGCTTCGCAATCTCCTATATAGCAAAAAAGGCACTACGTGCCAATGATGCGCACTCGCGCACAAGGTATATGTCGCTAACGCGACTGCGCGAGACGCAAGAGTTTCGCAAGCGAAACTCTATTTCACTACCGCATAGGAAATTACGGAGCAGTTTCCTATACGGTAAAAGACACTTTATTCCCGGGAGAAGCTTATGGAAGCAAAACAGGCAGCAGTTTCGATGAGAAACATCACAAAAGCCTTTGGTACAAAGGTTGTGGCAAACTCCAACGTAAGCCTTGATATCTATAAGGGCGAGATTCTTGCCCTGCTTGGCGAGAACGGAAGCGGTAAGACCACTCTTATGAACATGCTTTCCGGAATTTATTATCCGGATTCGGGTCAGATCTTCATTAACGGCAAGGAAGAGGTTATTCGCTCACCCAAAGATGCCTATGACCTTCACATCGGAATGGTTCATCAGCATTTTAAACTCGTGGACGTCCTTACCGCTGCTGAAAATATCGTGCTCGGCATGGAAGGAAAGCTAAATCTTAAAGAAGCTTCCAAGCGTATCAAGGATATTTGCGACAGATACGGTTTCGAAGTGGACCCTAACCGTAAGATTTACGATATGTCGGTTTCGGAAAAACAAACCGTTGAGATAGTAAAGGTGCTTTTCAGAGGTGCGGACATTCTGATCTTGGATGAGCCCACGGCCGTACTGACTCCCCAGGAGACACAGAAGCTTTTTAACGTCTTAAGAAATATGCGTGACGACGGCAAGGCTATCGTCATCATTACACACAAGATGCATGAGGTTGAAAGCCTTTCAGACAGAGTTGCGGTACTCCGCCACGGCGAATATGTCGGCGATATGCTTACGGCCGACACAAACGCTCAGGAAATGACGGAGATGATGGTCGGAAGAGCGGTTACGCTCAATATCGATAGACCGAAGCCTGTCAATCCAAAGAAGCGTATAGAGGTTAAGAATTTAACCGTCCGTAACGAGGACGGCATACTCAAGCTCGATGATGTTTCTTTTTACGCAAATTCGGGTGAAATTCTCGGTATAGCGGGAATTTCCGGATGCGGGCAGAAAGAACTCCTTGAGGCTATAGCAGGTTTACAGCCCGCCGAGAGCGGAAGCATTACCTATGTTGAGGATGACGGCACTGCCGAAGAACTTTTGGGAAAGGATCCTTTAAAGATTGCGGACTTAGGCGTAACCCTTTCCTTTGTTCCCGAGGACAGACTCGGTATGGGACTTGTCGGAAACATGGATTTGACCAACAACATGATGCTTCGTTCCTTCAGAAACGGGCACACGATGTTTACGGACAGGGAAGCACCCAAGAAGCTTGCCAAGGAAGTCGTGGAAGAGCTTGAGGTAGTGACTCCGGGCATCAATACTCCCGTAAGACGTTTGTCAGGCGGTAATGTTCAGAAGATTTTGGTCGGACGTGAAATCGCTTCGGCACCGACCGTTTTACTGACGGCCTATGCGGTCAGAGGGCTTGACATCAACTCGTCCTATACGATTTACAATCTTATCAATCAGCAGAAAAAAGAAGGGGTTGCGGTCATTTTCGTCGGCGAGGACTTGGACGTACTTCTTGAACTTTCGGATAGAATCCTTGTGTTGTGCGGAGGAAAGGTCAGCGGAATCATCGACGGCCGCACGGCAGACAAGAATGAGGTCGGCATGCTTATGACCAGAGTAGGAGGAAGCACAGACGGTGAGTAACGTTAAGAATACTGTAAAAGAACCCCTGTTTCATATAGTTAAGCGGGATACGCTTCCGAGAAAGAAAGCGTGGTTTGTCAGAGGCTCGGCCATTTTACTTGCACTAATCGTATGTGCCGTTGTCACGACCCTGCTCACCGGAGACAACCCGATTGCGGTCTATGCGACAATGGTGACGGGAGCTTTCGGAACGGCGAGAAAGACCTGGATTACCTTGCAGAATCTCTCAATTCTCCTTATTATATCGCTTGCACTGACACCTGCTTTCAAGATGAAATTCTGGAACATCGGCGGTGAAGGTCAGGTGCTCGCGGGAGGACTTGCGGCAGCGGCTGCAATGCTTTGCCTTCCCGACACTCTTCCTAATTGGCTTGTAATCATCATCATGGTAGTCGCAAGCTTACTTGCCGGTGCCGTTTGGGGCCTTGTTCCCGCACTTTTAAAGGCAAAGTGGAACACAAACGAAACCCTTTCCACCCTTATGATGAACTACATTGCGACCCAGCTTGTTGCTTTCTATACGATTAAGTGGGAAGTTCCCAAGGGATCAGGAAAGATCGGCATCATCAATCAGGAAACTCACTTTGGCTGGCTTAGTGAAATCGGAAATAAATATCTGCTCAGCATCATAGTTGCCTTAATCGTAACGGCAGCCATGTACGTATATCTTAACTACAGTAAGCACGGCTACGAAATCGCCGTTGTCGGAGAAAGCGAAAGAACGGCTCGTTACGTCGGCATGAAGGTTAATAAAATCATCATCCGCACCATGGTTCTTTCGGGCGCACTTTGCGGACTTGCAGGACTCTTGCTGGTAGGCAGTATCAACCATACTCTTTCGACCACCATTGCCGGCGGACAGGGCTTTACCGCCGTTATGGTTTCCTGGCTTGCAAAGTTCAATCCCATCACGATGATATTTACGAGCCTGCTCGTCATCTTCTTTGACAGAGGTGCCGGTGAGATTTCAACGCAGTTTGCCTTGAATCAGTCTTTCTCGGACATCATCACGGGAATAGTTTTGTTCTTTATCATCGGCTGCGAGTTCTTTATCTCGTACAAGCTTTGCTTTAGGAAGGCTTCAAAGAAGGAGGAAAGCAATGATTAGTCTGGTAGCTTTTATTCCCCGTGCGGTTGCACAGGGCATACCCCTTTTATACGGAAGTACGGGCGAAATTCTTACTCAGAAATCGGGTAACCTTAACCTCGGTATCCCCGGCGTCATGTATGTCGGCGCGATTAGCGGCGTTATAGGTTCTTTCTACTACGAGCAGTCGCTTACGGCAGGTGCAAGTGTAAATCCTTTCCTGATTTACTTTATCCCGCTTATCTGTTCTTTAATCGGTTCACTCATCATGGGCCTGATTTACTGCTTCCTGACGGTTACGTTACGTGCCAATCAGAACGTTACCGGTCTTGCTATGACGACCTTCGGCGTGGGCTTCGGTAACTTCTTCGGAGGTTCTTTAATAAAGCTTTCGGGTCTTGACGTTCCTTCGATTACGCTTACCGAGACGAGCCTTTATTTCAGTAAGTCGATTGTTTCGTCAAACGACGCAAGCGCCAACTGGTTTGAAAAAATCTTTTTATCCTACGGATTTTTGGCATACCTTGCCATTGTAATCGCACTCGTAATGGCTTATGTGATAAAGCACACGCGTGTGGGACTTCATTTAAGGGCGGTAGGCGAGAGCCCGGCAACGGCAGACGCAGCCGGCATCAACGTCACCCGATACAAATATTTCGCAACCTGCATTGGCTGCATGATTGCGGGACTCGGCGGACTGTACTACGTAATGGACTATGCTTGCGGCGTTTGGAGCAACGATGCTTTCGGAGACAGAGGCTGGCTTGCCATCGCCATTGTTATTTTTGCAATTTGGCGCCCGAACATCGGCATTTTCGCTTCCATCCTGTTCGGCGGACTTTATATCCTTTATCTCTATCTGCCTTCCAACATGGACCATATGGAGTATAAAGAACTTTACAAGATGATTCCCTACGTCGTAACCATGATAGTACTGGTAATCACGAGCATGAGAAACAAACGTGAGAACCAGCCTCCGGCTTCCCTCGGACTTCCTTACTTCAGAGAGGACAGATAATGATTGCAAACGAACACAGATATGAAAACATGAAATACGCATATACCGGTAAATCGGGGCTTAAGCTGCCCCTTGTTTCCCTTGGGCTTTGGCACAATTTCGGAGACACCGGGAATTATGCGAATATGCGCTTAATGTGCCGTACGGCCTTCGATAACGGCATCACGCATTTTGACCTTGCAAACAACTACGGTCCGGAACCGGGCTCCGCAGAAAGAAACTTCGGGCAGATTTTAAAGGATGATTTTGCCTGCTACAGAGATGAGCTTGTCATCAGCACAAAGGCAGGCTATGAAATGTGGCCGGGACCTTACGGTGACCATGGTTCACGCAAGTACCTGATTGCAAGTCTTGACGCAAGTTTAAAAAGAATGGGACTTGAATATGTGGACATCTTCTACCATCACAGACCGGATCCCGACACTCCCTTGGAGGAGACCATGGGTGCGCTTGCTTCAATCGTTCAGTCCGGAAAGGCTTTGTATGTAGGCCTTTCAAACTATGACGGCGAAAGACTTTTAAAGGCTTCGAACATCCTTGAGAGCCTTCACGTGCCTTTCATCATCAATCAGAACCGTTATTCAATCTTTGACAGGACCATCGAACAAAACGGCCTTAAGGATACCGCAAAGAAGCTCGGTAAGGGCATCATTTCTTTCAGCCCTCTTGCCCAGGGTCTTCTTACCGACAGATATCTAAACGGAATTCCGGAAGACAGCCGTATCAAGACAGATGGAAGGTTCCTGAAGGATTCAAATATCACGGAAGAGAAGTTAAATCAGATACGTGCTCTGAATGAAATAGCAAAGAGGCGCGGACAGACCCTTGCGGAGATGTCACTTGCCTGGATACTTAAGGACGGTGTTGTCACAAGTGTCCTTGCCGGGGCTTCAAAGCCTTCGCAGATCTTAGATAATATTAAGTGCATCGAAAACACCTCATTTACCGAAGAAGAGCTTAAAGAAATCGATATTGCTTCGGGTTTTTAACTTGACAAATATAGTCAAAAACAATAGGATATTCCGTAGAAAAACAGTGACGGAAACATGTCGGTAA
>CAVJJQ010000072.1:0-14401 GCA_963649755.1 bacterium
GAGTATGTTTCTTGAAAATACATCAGAGAGGACGCGCGCTTATATCAAGATCGAGGACGGCTGCAATCAGTTCTGCTCTTACTGCCTGATTCCCTATGCGAGGGGCAGGGTCAGAAGCCGTGATATAGACGATATTCTTTCAGAGATCAAGGGCCTGACGGGGAAGGGATACAAGGAATTTGTCCTTACCGGCATCCACGTAAGTTCCTACGGAATTACCGATCCGAATGATTTATCACAAAATAAGCTTGCAGATCTTCTTGAAGCGATAAATGCTATAGACGATGTAAAAAGAATCCGCTTAAGCTCCCTTGAACCCCGTGTCATCACCGAGGACTTTGTAAAGAGAATAAGCGCTTTGGAAAAACTTTGTCCGCATTTCCATTTGTCTCTTCAGAGTGGTTGCGACGAAACCTTAAAGAGAATGAACAGACATTATACGACTCTTCAATACATGGAGGGAGTGAAACTCTTAAGAAAGTACTTTGTCAATCCCGCCATTACTACGGATGTGATCGTAGGCTTTCCCGGAGAGACGCTCGATGAGTTTGAGGCTTCCAAGGCTTTCTGTGAGAGTGCAGGCTTTTACGAGATGCATATTTTCAAGTATTCCAGGCGCAAGGGCACGGTAGCCGAAAAACTTCCGAATCAGGTTAAGGATACGGATAAAGCAACCAGAAGCGACGAAATGCTTGACCTCACGGCAAGACTTTCAAAGAACTATAGAGAGTCACACATAGGTACCAAGGCCGAGGTCTTATTTGAAGAGGAAAAGACCGTAGACGGTGAAGCATACATGACAGGTTTCACCAAGGACTATATTCGTGTGGCGGTTAAGTATAAAGAAAACCTCGAGAATGAAATCCACACAGTAAAGCTTACGGAAATGCTTGATGATGAACTTTTGAAGGGCGAGATTGTTTAAGATTAAAAAGTTCAAAACTATGATGCCGCCTGCGAGGGCATGGCCATTAGAAAATACACATACGATTAAGAGCAAAATTAAGTAAAGTACATCTAAAAACATGAAAAATGCAAATCAATCATTAAAAAACAGAATAGCCTCTTTCTTTATGCAAGTTACACCTCTTTCGGCCGCGCTCGGTGTTCTTTTTGCCTTGGTTTGCGTACTTTCATTAAGTATTAAGCTTGAACTTTACCAAGGTATTACGGTTTTGGAGCGCCTTTCAAACACGTTTAATGTAAACATTCCCCTGCAAGTTGCGGGAGCGGTTTTCTTTTTCGTTGCTTGGATATATTTCTTTAAACATTACGAAAAATTTGATGTGTTTACTTTTTTGATATCCCTTTTACTCTCGGGATTATACATACTCTGTACCTATTACGAGAAATATGATTCAAGCTTTTATCTCTATGGAAGCGGATTTCAGCGCCTCATAAATGCGTTTGCTCTTTTCGGAATGACGATAGGAGCTTATGTACTGTTGAGCTGCATTTTGGAACTTTCAAAGAGAGAGGTTAAGGCCGGTGCGGAGAGAAATTCCTTCATACGTCGGAATTACTTCCTGCTTTCTTCTGCTTTTATTTTTGCCTGCTGGCTGTTTTGCCTCATTAGTAATTACCCGGGAGACATGAATCCTGACAGCGTCCTGCAGTTAAAGTATTTTCTCGGTGACGAGCAGATTACGGCTTGGCATCCGCCACTTTCGACATTTCTGATGGGTGGTTTATTTCAGATAGGCAGAAAGCTTGTTGATGCAAATTTCGGTATTTTTCTTTACGCTCTCTTTCAGTCGATACTCGGTGCTCTTGTATTTTCATACGGCCTTGACAGACTGAGACGACTCAAAGTGCCCTTTGCCTTCTTACTCGGAGCAACCGCGTACTTCGGCCTCTTGCCTCTTTGGGGATTTTTTGCGCAGTGGTTTGAAAAAGACTTTCTTTATACCGTGAGTACGGTGTTCTTTCTCATCGTGCTCATGAATATATATGTTAAAAGAGAATGCTCAAAGAAAGATTTTACGTGGCTGATGCTTTCAAGCCTGCTTATGTGCTTCCTTAGAAACAACGGGATTTTTGCCTGTGTACCGGCACTTCTTGCAATGGGGATATTCCTTAAAAAAGTTTCAAAAAGAAGGATGTTTACAGCACTTGTAATGGTTTTCTTTTTTTATGAGGGAACTACGCGTATACTTTATCCGGCACTTAATATTGGAGGAACATCCGTGGCCGAGAGCATGGGAGTCATGCTATCTCAAACGGCAAGGTACGCAGTGACCTATCCTGAAGAAATTACCTCAGAGGAAAAAGAAATTCTTGATAAAAACTTTCAGGGAATTGAACATCTGCAAAATTATGACCCCAGGATAGTAGATCCCGTAAAGATTTATTACAATCACACGGATTTTAAAGGTTACTTAAAGGTTTATTTTTTGCAAATGAAAAAGCACCCCGGAGTTTATCTTGAAGCTTTATTGAATGGGGCTTTTGGGTACCTTGCACCGGTAAAGGATGATATCGGAGCAAGCGCAAACGGCACCTATGATTCTTATATGGCAAATATGGGCGTCATTCATGCCGGGTTTAGCGAGGCTTTGTGCGAAATTTACGGTTACACGGTCAATATTAAGTTTCTGAATCTGCTCATTCGTCCGGGGTTATATACTTTTACCGGGATCATTCTTGTATGGCTCCTTGCAAAAAGAAAACAAGCCTCGGTCATAATTCTCTGTATACCTTCAATCGTGAACGTATTGGTCTGTATGGCATCTCCGCTTGCTTGTTCCATGAGGTATTCACTCCCGACAGTGGCGTCAGTGCCTTTTTTGATCGGAATAACCTTGCTTTATACTCGCAGAGTAAGAAAAAGTTAAGAAAAAATATAATGGATTGAAAATAAACCTATGGTACAATAACGTAAAAGCGCAACAAAGTGATTTATAAACAACCTGAAATTAGGATTTATTAATACAAAGGAGAGCATAGATATGGCTGATTTGGACCAGACACAATTTTTCAAGGTAGAAGTTGACAAGCCCGTTACACCCGAGCAGATTCTTGAAGTGGTATACAAGGCCAACATTGAAAAAGGCTATGATCCCATAAATCAGATAACCGGGTATCTTGTTTCGGATGACCCTACATATATTACTTCCGCTCATGATGCAAGAAAGCTTATCAGGCGCTTGGAGAGAGATGAAATCATCGAAGAACTCTTGTCTTCTTATGTAAAACAGCACGGATGGCAGTAGTTTCTTTATGCGTTACATGGGATTGGATTTTGGCTCGAAAACGGTGGGCGTTGCGATAAGCGACCCGCTTCTTCTTACTGCGCAGGCACTTGAAATAATACGCCGCCCGGAAGAAAATAAGTTACGAAAAACTCTTGCACGTATAGAGGAGCTTATTGTACAATATCACGTCACCGAGATAGTGCTCGGACTTCCTCTTAATATGGACGATACCAAGGGGGACAGGGCCAAGCTTTCACTTGAATTTAAGGAAAAGCTTGAAAGACGGACCGGTCTGCCGGTTCACATGTGGGATGAACGGCTCACTACGGTTGAAGCTGATGAAATCATGGACGAAGCCGGCATCAAGCGCGAAGACAGGAAGAAATACGTTGATATGATTGCGGCCCGCGTGATACTCGAGGGCTATATGGAATACGGCAGGAAAGATGGAAAAGATTGAGTTTAAGGGTGATGACGGAGATGTCATCGAATTTTACGTAATTGAAAAAACCACCCTTGGGGGTGTGGATTATATGTTGGTAACGGAAGAAGAATCCGAGGACGCCGATGCCTACGTGTTAAAGGATGTATCCAAAGCAGAGGATGCGGACGGGGCTTACGAAATCGTCGACGACGATGACGAGCTTAAAGCTGTAGGTCAGGTTTTTTCGGCTCTTTTAGACGATATCGACATTAGATAAAGACTAAACATATAGATTGCATTTATGCAGACCGTATCCTAAGGGGATTGTCTGCTTTTTGCCGTTTAAGAAAAGGAGATTTATTTGAGTAAGGAAAAAGAAAATAGTTCCGCAAAGCTTAAGATTATTCCCTTAGGCGGGTTGGAACAGATTGGTATGAACATTACTGCCTTCGAGTACGAGGACAGTATTATTGTCGTTGACTGCGGACTTGCCTTCCCCGAGGATGACATGCTCGGAGTCGATTTGGTAATTCCGGATATCACATATTTGAGGGACAATATCGACCGCGTGAAGGGTTTTGTAATCACCCACGGCCACGAGGATCACATCGGTGCGCTGCCCTATGTATTAAGAGAGGTAAACGTACCGGTTTACGCTACAAAGCTTACGATAGGAATCATCGAGAATAAGCTTAAGGAGCACGAGGAGCTCTACAGAAAGGTAAAAAGAAAAACAGTCAAATTCGGACAGAGCATTACACTCGGTCAGTTCAGAATAGAGTTTATCAAGACGAATCACTCTATCGTCGATGCCGCAGCTCTTGCTATTACGTCCCCTGCCGGAGTGATAGTCCATACCGGAGACTTTAAGGTTGATTATACGCCTGTTTACGGTGACTCCATCGACCTTGAAAGATTTGCTGAGCTTGGAAGGAAAGGTGTGCTTGCCCTTATGTGCGATTCCACAAATGCGGAACGTCCGGGCTTTACCCCTTCCGAAAAAACACTTTCGAAGACTTTTGAAAACATTTTCAACGAACACAAGAACAACCGTATCATCATAGCAACTTTTGCATCCAACGTTGACAGAGTTCAGCAGATTATCAATACCGCTCATTCCTTTAACCGTAAGGTTTCGGTCGAGGGACGCAGCATGGTGAGCATCATAGATATCGCTCAGCAGTTAAACCGTATTTCGGTACCCGAAAATACCCTTGTCGACATCGATACGCTTAAAAATTATCCGCCCGAAAAAACCGTCATTATCACGACGGGATCGCAGGGTGAGAGCATGGCGGCACTTTCGAGGATGGCAAACGGAACTCACAAGAAGGTTACGGTGGGCCCCGGCGATACTGTTATTTTTTCAAGCAATCCTATTCCCGGAAACGAAAAGGCCGTTACCAAGATTATCAACGAACTCTTATTAAAGGGCGCGGATGTAATCTTTCAGGATGCCCACGTATCGGGACACGCCTGCCAGGAAGAAATAAAGCTTATGTATTCGCTTGTAAGACCGAAGTATTCGATTCCCGTTCACGGTGAATACAAGCACTTAAAGGCTCAGGCAAAGATTGCCGCAGATCTCGGTATTCCGAAAGAGAACATCATCATCTTACGTTCGGGAGACGTCCTCGAAATAGGAAGTGAGGAAGCCAAGGTAGTAGGCAAGATTCCATGCCAGAGCATATATGTGGACGGACTCGGAATCGGCGACGTCGGAAACTCGGTACTCAGAGAGCGCCAGCATCTGTCCGAGAGCGGTGTTGTGGTGGTTGCCGTTGCCGTGGACAATTACACGGGACTTTTAGCCTCCGAACCCCAGGTTACGACACGCGGCGTTATTTATGAAAAAGAATCCGAAGAGGTACTTCGCGGTGCCGAGGCAGAGGTCTTAAAAGCCTTAAACAATGCGCTTAACAAGCAGACCTATGACTGGACCAAATTAAAGACCATTATGAAAGACACGCTCGGCCAGTATTTCTGGAAGAAGATGAACCGCCGGCCCATTATTATTCCCGTGATAACCGGAATTGATATGTGAGGATAGTATGACAGACTTAAGTGAGCTTACGAAGCAGGCTCTTTTGACCATCAGGGAAACGATTGAATACAGGGAATATGAGAACGCCCTGAATTCGATAAAGGCGGAACCGGACCTTTTTAGAAGGGCGTGCGAGCTGAGAGAAAGAAGTTTCTTTTTACAAAAGAATACGGGCGAGGATGTTCTTCAAAAGGTAGATTCATTGACTAATGAGTTTCAAGATGTTATTAATAATAGATTAGGAAGCGAGTTTTTGAGAGCAGATGCGGCACTGTGCCGTCTGCTTCAGAAATTCACCTATCAGCTTACAGAGGGACTTCATTTTGAGTAAAGACGGTATCAAGGTAACGGATATATTGGGAACCCTTCTTTCTGCACTCATTAAGATTGCGGTTGCGGTTTGGGTTGTGAATTTTATTTATACAAAGGCTTTGTCTGCTTATGATTTCGGCTACAGGGTATTTACGGAAAGTGCCGTGTCACCCGCACCCGGAAGAGACGTTTCCGTCTACATTTCGGAAGACAAATCCTTAAAGGATATCGCAAAGCTGTTGGAGGAAAAGGGCCTTGTGAGAGATTACAAGCTTGCCTATGTGCAGTTGCTTGTTGCCGAAAAGAGGGACGGGATGGAACCCGGCACCTACACTCTCAACACCTCGATGACCACGGAAGAAATGGTTGATGCAATGAATCCGCCGGAAGAAGAAAGCGAAGAATAAGATGATTATAAACGAGCGTATGTCTTCCTTCATAAATTCATATGCAGCGCCCAATTCCGAGAGCTTAAACGAATTAGAACAATTTTCGATTGAAACCAATGTGCCGATTATCCGTAAGGAGATGCAGACTCTGCTTAAGTTTCTGCTTTACCTTACGCATCCTTCAAACGTACTTGAAGTGGGAACCGCCATTGGTTTTTCGTCTATTCTGATGGCGGAAAATTTGCCGAAAGAAAGTCACATTACGACGATAGAAAAATACGAAAAACGCATTCCGCAAGCCCGAGAGAATTTCAAAAAATTCGGCGTCGAAGACAGGATCACCTTTCTGACGGGCGATGCCACGGACATTCTAAAAACTCTTGAGGGACCGTTTGATTTTATTTTTATGGATGCGGCAAAGGGGCAGTATATCAACTTTATGCCCGATATCTTAAGGCTTCTTTCTAAGGGTGGCGTTCTTCTTTCGGACAATGTAATGCAGGACGGAGATATTTTGGAATCGAAGTTTGCCGTAGAAAGAAGAAACAGAACCATTTACAAGCGTATGAGAGATTATCTCTATGAGCTTACCCACAATGACGAACTGACAACGGTTATTCTTCCGGTAGGTGACGGAGTAACAGTGAGTGTAAGGAAATAATATGAAGAAACCCGAATTACTGGTGCCGGCAAGCAGTCTTGAGGTATTGAAGACTGCGGTAATCTTCGGCGCCGATGCTGTTTTTATAGGCGGAGAAGCCTTCGGACTGAGGGCAAAGGCCAAGAATTTCACAAAAGAAGAAATGCGTGAGGGCATAGAATTCGCACATTCTCACGGAGTAAAGGTTCATGTGACCGCAAACATCTTGGCTCACAATTATGATTTGGACGGAGCGGAGGAATATTTCAAGGAACTCTCGAAACTTAAACCGGATGCTCTGATAATTGCGGATCCCGGCATGTTTGAACTTGCCAAAGAGTTTTGCCCAGAGACAGAGCTTCACATTTCGACTCAGGCCAATAACACTAATTACAGGACTTTTAATTTCTGGTACAAACAGGGTGCCAAACGTGTTGTTTCTGCGCGCGAGCTTTCATTAAACGAGATAAAGGAAATCAGAAATCATATACCTGCGGATAAAGAAATAGAGTGCTTCATTCACGGAGCCATGTGCATTTCATATTCGGGAAGATGCCTGCTCAGCAATTATTTTACCGGCAGGGACGCAAACCACGGAGCCTGTACGCATCCGTGCCGTTGGAAGTACAAGATCACCGAGCCTCATGAGATATCGGCGGTCATAGAGGAAGAAGAACGCCCGGGACAGTACCTCCCCGTCTTTGAAAATGAACGCGGAACCTACATCTTCAATTCAAAAGACCTCTGCATGATAGAGCACATTCCGGACCTGATAGATGCCGGAATCGACAGCTTTAAAATCGAAGGCCGCATGAAGACCGCTCTTTATGTGGCAACGGTTGCACGTACCTATAGGAAGGCAATAGACGATTACTTTGAATCGCCTGAAAAGTACGCGGCAAATATGGATTGGTACAAGGCCGAGATTTCAAAGTGCACGTACCGTCAGTTTTCTACAGGCTTTTACTATGGAAAGCCGAGCGAGGAATCACAGGTTTACGATTCAAATACATACATAAACGAATACATTTATCTGGGTGAGGTTGAAAGCACAGAGGACAAAACCGTCAAGATTACCCAGAAGAATAAGTTTTCCGTCGGAGAGGAAATTGAAATCATGAAGCCCGACGGAAGCAACATTCCTGTGAAAGTTCTGTCAATACGGGATAAAGAAGGTGCTCATCAAGAGTCCGCACCGCACTCAAAACAGGAACTTTACGTGACACTTTCGTCATTTGCGTCAAAGTATGACCTTTTAAGAAAGCCCAATCTTGTTAAAGGCGACGATTGACCAAAAGAATTTCGTGATTTAAGGTAATTGATAGAATCAATCGCTGCAGGCAAAGGAGCCGTAATGGAAAACACCAACATAGAAGATATCTTCGCAAAAAATGTATTTACCGTAGGAAAGATGCGGGAGCGTCTGCCGAAAGAAACCTTTGATGAGTTTATGAGCGTCAGGGCAAACGGCGGTGAGCTTTCATTGAAAACCGCCGACATCGTGGCAAAGGCCATGAAAGAATGGGCTGAGGAAAACGGAGCAACGCATTATACGCATTGGTTCCAGCCTCTTACGGGAATTACGGCCGAGAAACATGATGCCTTTATCAATCATCCCGACAGCGAAGGCAATTGCATTACAGAGTTTAGGGGCAAAGAGCTTATTAAGGGCGAATCGGATGCTTCGAGTTTTCCTTCCGGCGGCTTGAGAGCAACCTTTGAGGCAAGGGGTTATACGGCTTGGGACATGACATCCCCCGCCTTCATAAAAGAGGATGCAGCGGGCAATATTTTGTGCATCCCCACGGCTTTCTGTTCATATAAGGGTGAAGCTCTCGATATGAAGACACCGCTTATTCGTTCAATGGAAGCGGTAAATGAGCATGCTTTAAGAATCATAAGACTTTTCGGAAACACGACATCCAAGAAGGTCATTCCTTCCGTCGGACCCGAACAGGAATATTTCATAGTAGACAGAGAAAAATATTTACAGCGTGAAGACCTTATCTTTGCGGGAAGAACACTTTTCGGAGCACCCGCACCGAAGGGGCAGGAGCTTGACGACCACTATTACGGTTCCATTGAAACAAGAGTCGGAGCTTTCATGCGCGATATCAATAAAGAACTTTGGAAATTGGGCGTTACCGCAAAGACCCAGCACAACGAGGTTGCACCCGCTCAGCACGAGCTTGCTCCCATTTACGAGATTGCCAATATCGCAATGGATCACAACCAGCTCACGATGGAGATTATGAAGAAGGTCGCCGAGCGCCACGGACTTGCCTGCCTGCTGCATGAAAAGCCCTTCGCGGGAGTTAATGGTTCCGGTAAGCACAATAACTGGTCTTTGACTACGGATGACGGCATCAACTTAATCGATCCGGGTGTTTCTCCCAATGAAAACCTCCAGTTCCTCTTAGTGCTTGCCTGTGTACTTAAGGCAGTTGACACACACGCAGATTTGCTCAGACAGAGTGCATCCTGTCCCGGAAATGATTTGCGCCTCGGCGCATCGGAGGCTCCTCCGGCAATTATTTCAGTCTTCCTCGGCGAGCAGCTTGACGATGTAGTACGTCAGGTGGTTGAGACAGGTGCTGCCAATACAGTAAAGAAAGAAAAAGTATTTAAGACCGGAGTTTCCGCAATTCCGGATTTCAAAATGGATGCAACCGACAGAAACCGTACCTCACCGTTTGCCTTTACAGGCAACAAGTTTGAGTTCAGAGCGGTCGGAAGCTCCGATTCAATCGGCAATGCAAATATCATCCTCAATACGATAGTTGCCGAAAGCTTTGCCGAAGCCGCAGACATACTCGAGAAGGCAGATGACTTTGACAGAGCCTGTGCTGATCTGACAAAGAAATATCTGACAGAGCATAAGCGTATCATCTTTAACGGTGACGGCTATTCCGATGCCTGGGTAGAGGAAGCCGCAAGACGCGGACTTCCGAATATGAAGTCTATGGTGGATGCCACAAGCGCACTTACGACCGACAAGGCAGTAAAGCTCTTTGAAAAGTTTAATGTATTCACAAAGGCAGAGCTTGAGTCTCGTTCCGAGATTCTTTACGAGCAGTACGCACGTACCATAAATATCGAAGCTCACACGATGACGAGCATGGCTTCAAAGCAGATTATTCCTGCAGTCATGGCTTATGCCGGTTCACTTGCGGATACCGTAAATTCGATGGCGAAGGCAGGAGTGGATCCCGTTACTCCAAAGAAGCTTCTTAATCAGGTTAATGAGAATTTAACCCTCATTCAGGATAATCTTGAAAAGATGAAAGAAGTGAGAAAGAAAGGCATCGCCATCAAAGATCAAAAGGAACGCGCTTTCTTTTTCAAGGACAATGTCGTTCCGGCAATGCAGGCTTTAAGAGAGCCTGCCGACAAGCTTGAAAAGATTGTCGACAGAGATATCTGGCCTTTCCCTTCATATGCGGATTTGATGTTTGAAGTGTAAACGATGTCTGATAAATCTTTGACGATTTCTATTTTACAATTTCAAACTTTGTGGTAGTATATCATCGTTAGGAACGTTGAAGCTGCAGGCTTCAATTTCTATAAAGCAAAAATAAAAATGGAGGACAACCAAATGGCATTAGTTACAACAACCGAAATGTTCAAGAAGGCTTACAACGGCGGATACGCAGTTGGTGCTTTCAACGTAAACAACATGGAAATTGTTCAGGGTATTACTGAAGCTGCAGGCGAATTAAAGAGCCCTGTTATTCTTCAGGTTTCCAAGGGTGCAAGAGCATATGCAAACCACACCTATTTAGTAAAGCTCGTAGAGGCAGCAGTTATCGAGAATCCCGATATCCCGATCGCTCTTCACCTTGATCACGGCGATACTTTCGAACTTTGCAAGAGCTGTATCGACGGAGGATTTACTTCCGTTATGATCGACGCTTCTTCAAAGTCTTTCGAGGACAACATCGCACTTACCAAGCAGGTAGTTGAATACGCTCACGCTCACGGCGTAGTAGTAGAGGCAGAGCTTGGTACCTTAGCAGGTATTGAAGACGAAGTTAACGTAGAGTCCGGTAAAGAAGCTTACACAAGACCCGAAGAAGTAGAAGAGTTCGTAGACAGAACAGGCTGCGACTCCCTTGCAATTGCAATCGGAACTTCACACGGTGCATATAAGTTCACTCCCGAACAGTGCACACGTAATGCAGACGGCATCCTTGTTCCCCCTCCGCTTCGTTTCGACGTACTTGAGGAGTGCATCAAGAGACTTCCCGGCTTCCCTATCGTTCTTCACGGATCATCTTCAGTTCCTCAGGAATTCGTAAAGATGGTTAACGAGTACGGCGGAAAGATGCCCGATGCAGTAGGTATTCCGGAAGAGCAGCTCAGAAAGGCAGCTACCCTTGCAGTATGCAAGATCAATATCGACTCCGATATCCGTCTTGCTATGACCGGTAACATCAGAAAGTACTTCGCAGAGCATCCCGATCACTTCGATCCCAGACAGTACTTAAAGCCCGCTCGTCAGGCTGTTAAGGACATGGTTGCTCACAAGATCGTTCACGTTCTTGGTTCAGACGGCAAGGCTTGATAGAAAATTGAACTCAAAGAGCTTCGGAAAATTTCCGAGGCTCTTTTTGCGTGATAAAAGATAGAAGAGGCGTTAATAGAATTTTAATCACAAAGTCCTACATTTGTGATACCAAAAGAGAGAGGAGCCTTGAAGGCTTAGGCATAAAAGAATGGATGTTGCAGCAGTTTCAATGGCGCTTTCAAGTGCCAAATTAAATTCTGACGTTGGAGTTGCGGTTCTTTCAAAGGCTATGGATTCAAACGAGTCGATGGGAGAAGGCATTGTCAGCATGATTGACAAGCAATCGATGGAACACAGTGTAAATCCGAATATCGGATCAAACTTTGATACATATGCATAGAAGACTTAACGATAAGAAACCCTCGGAAGGCTAAGCTTTCCGAGGGTTTTTGCACATATTAATTCGGCAAGACTATTTAACCAGCCTAACCTTTCCTTCATCCGAAATCTCGATTTTTCTTTCTTTATACAGGGCTCCGAGTGCACGCTTGAACTCATTCTTGGACATGCCGGTTTCACGAAGTATTACCTCGGGCGTTGCTTTCTCTGTAAAGGGAAGGGCACCATCGTAGGAATTGATGATCTCTAAAAGCTTTTCCGAATCCTTTCCAATCTGCTCATAGGCTTTATCGCGAATGCTTAAGTTTAACTTTCCGTCCTCGCGAACGCTTGTGACTCTGGCGGTTACCTCTTCACCGATTTCCAAGTGGCCATACATTTCCTTTTTGGGAATAAGTCCCTGAAACTTATCGTCAACGGCCACGAATACGCCGAAATTATCACTTGTCTCGTAAACGGTTCCCTTGACGCGTGAGTCCTTTTTGTAGGGCGAATCCGATGAAAGATATTTGTATACATTCATCGTGCAGGCAATTCGGCTTGATTTGTCAAGATATACGGCGACAAGTACTTCATCACCGGGCTTTACCTTTTTGGTCTGTTCTTTAAAGGGAAGGAATAAGTCCTTTTCAAGCCCCCAGTCAAGAAAGGCTCCGACGTTACTTACGTCCTTAACTGTCAGTCTTCCGACTTCATGAAGCAGGAGCTTCGGAGCAATTGTCGAAGCAATGGGACGATCGCTCGAATCAAGGTATACATAGACTTCGACTGCGTCGCCCTTTTTAAGACCTTCCGGAAGATACTTCTTCGGAAGAAGAATATGCTCATCTTTGGCGGGAACTTTCTTGTCCTTTAATTCCTCGTAAACCAAATAAGCTCCGAATTCGACAAGCTTTTCTGTATAGAGAGTCTGCTTCTTTGCAAGATCAAACATAAGAACCTCCGGAATGAAAATGCGTCAGGTATCAAAAAAGGGAATGGAAACATCCATCCCCTGTCGCTGGGCTACAAGGATTCGAACCTTGAAAATGACGGAGTCAGAGTCCGTTGCCTTACCGTTTGGCGATAGCCCAATATAAATAGCAACCCGTAGCTCGATTGCACTTCGCTATTATATTCAAAAGAAAAAGAAAAATCAAGTAAAACTTTCAAAGAATTTTTTTGTTTAATTTTTTTATGTTTAAAATGCACAAAAACAAAATTTTTTTTTGAAAAATGCATAAAAGAAAGTCCTTTTGGGGTTGGCTTTTTAAGTAAAAAGTAATAGTATTAAAAAGTAAATGCGTAGCACAAGTTTTTTTGTCGGGAAAAAACATTGTGAAAGTTTCACAACTGCTATTGGAGGGAATATGATATCAAATCAGATATTGCAGACAACCATTGACGGACTGAAGAGTATTTCAAGAGTAGACCTCTGCGTGGTCGATGTCGAAGGAAAGGATGTTGTTTCTACGACGGGACATATGGGAAACATTGCCAGGGCCGCGAAGGACTTTGCTTTGAGCCAGGCTGATTCCCAGGAAATTCAGGGGTATCAGTACTTCAAGATTTACGATGACGGTCGGGTTGAATACATCCTTATTGCCTGCGGAAGCGGCGAGGATGTTTATATGGTCGGCAAGATGGTTGCTTTCCAGATTCAAAGTCTTTTGGTTGCCTACAAGGAAAGATTTGACAAGGACAATTTCATCAAGAACCTCCTTCTTGACAACATGCTGCTCGTTGATATTTACAGCAGGGCAAAGAAGCTTCATATCGCAACCGACGTAAGAAGGGTTGCGGTTGTCGTAGAGGCTTCCGACAAAAAGGACAGAAACGTTCTTGAGTGTTTACGCACACATCTTGGAGCAAACAGTAAGGACTTTATCACGGCAGTCGATGAAAATGACGTAATCGTTGTCAAGGAAGTCGATGACGGAGAATATTCCGACGAGCTTGAAGATCTTGCCCATCAGATTATATCAATCCTTGAAAAAGAAGGTGTCGAAGGCACGCGCATTTCTTACGGTACGGCGGTAGGCGAGATCAAGGAAGTGAGCCGTTCCTACAAGGAAGCCAAGATGGCGATGGATGTCGGAAAGATTTTCTTTACCGGACGTGAGGTTGTGGCATATTCCGAGCTCGGAATCGGTCGTCTTATTTACCAGCTTCCGATACCCTTGTGCAAAATGTTCATAAAGGAAATCTTCGACGGAAAGAGTCCCGACGATTTCGATGATGAAACAATTGAGACGATTAACAAATTTTTCGAGAACAACTTAAACGTTTCGGAGACTTCGAGGCAGCTGTTTATACACAGGAACACACTTGTATACAGGCTTGACAAGCTTCAGAAGTCTACGGGCCTTGACCTTAGGTCCTTCGAGGATGCAATCACCTTCCAGATTGCACTTATGGTTGTCAAATATATGAAATACATGGAAAATGCAGAGTATTAATGATACCAGGGTCAAAAGGTTCAAAACTTCGATGCAAGCTCGCTTGCAAGAGAA
>CAVJJQ010000073.1:0-14374 GCA_963649755.1 bacterium
GGCCTCCGAAGGGCTTTCGAATGAACATATTGAGGGCTTGGATGTCGAACTTGAACCTTTAAAAAAGCTTACAAAAGAGGTTTTAAGTCTTAAGCATTTGTCTTTCTTTGTAAGCGGTGACGGTGAAACGGGCTCCGGGAATCCATTTGAGCTCATATTTGTGTATTTAAAGATTCTTTTTCATATCGACATTTTGGTGCTTTCAAGGGAAATGCGTCTTGTTAAAGACAAAAAGGATTCGCTTAAGGATATTTACCTTAGGCTTGGCAGGATAGAAAGCTATATATCGATTGCCTCTTTGAGAAAGGGCTTTAAGGATGTTTGCGTACCGGGGCATTTTAGCGGAATAAAGGCTGAGGGGCTTTACCATCCGCTAATTGTTAATCCCGTCAAAAATGATATCTGCGAAGAAAGAGGAGTGCTGATAACCGGCTCGAATGCTTCGGGGAAGTCGACCTTCTTAAAAACGGTTGCATTAAACGTTTTGTTTGCCGGAAATATTCATACCTGTTTTGCGGACAGCTTTGAGGCGGACGATTATTATGTATTTTCGTCAATGTCGTTGAAGGACAGTTTAGAGAGTAAAGACAGTTTTTACATGTCGGAGATTAAGGCACTTAAGAGGATTTTTGTTTTTCATGAAAATCATCCCGAAAGAAAAATTGTCTGCTTTATCGATGAACTTTTAAAAGGCACGAACACGGTTGAGAGAATAGCTCTGGCAACGCAGATTCTTTTGAATTTAAAGAAGGAAGGCATTCTTACCTTTGCCGCAACGCACGACTACGAGCTCGCGGATATACTTGATGAGGAATATTCGAATTACCATTTTACGGAAGAAATTGTAAATGATGATATTTCCTTTAATTTTCTTTTTACACCCGGAAAGGCAATTTCGAAGAATGCAATAAGGCTGTTGGGTCTATTGGGTTTTTCCGATGGGATTGTTAATGACGCAAGGAAAATGGCAGATAGATTTTTGGAAAGCGGAGTTTGGAAGTAGATGTTTGTTACGATTTTTACGGACGGGTCGTCTTTAGGAAACCCCGGGCCCGGCGGGTTTGGGGCGATACTTAAATATGTAGGTGCCGAAGGGAAAGAATATGTGCTTGAACTTTCCGAAGGCTACAGGCTTACCACAAATAACCGGATGGAGCTCTTGGCAGTCATCAAGGGACTTGAAGCACTTACCAAACCTTGTGAGGTCATGGTTTATTCGGATTCGAAGTACGTGGTCGATGCTTTCAATCAGCACTGGATTGATTCATGGATAAAGAAAGGCTTTAAAAAAGACGGAGGTCTTGTTCCAAATACGGACCTATGGAAAAGGCTTCTTGAAGCAAAGTCAAAGCATAAAGTCAGTTTTGTATGGTTAAAGGGCCATGCGGGGCACAAAGAAAACGAACGATGCGACGTACTTGCAAAGGAAGCTGCGGGAAGCGGAAATTTATTGGTTGATGAAGGTTACGAGCAAAAATAAATTAAGTTCTTATTGACACTGATTTTAAAGGTGACTATACTTGAAGAAGCACAAGATGTTGTGCTTCTTTTTCAATTCATTCTAAACTTTGTGTTGTACACTTGCGCGCAAGGAATATGTCGCGTTGCAACCGCGCTCAGCGCAGGCGTTTCGCAGGCGAAGCGCAAATTAAATTATTCGATAATAAATATTTCAGATATAAAATAGGGGAGAAAATGTCATGGGATCAGCGAATTGGAATTTTAATAATGAGGACAAGACGGACTATTCTTTAAAATACAAGCCCATCGGAGAGATTTTCGTCATCAAAAAGGACGGCAGTAAGGAGGCCTTCAACGTACAGAAGGTCATAAATGCCGTATCCAAAAGTGCATACAGAGCGCTTACAAAGTTTACCGAAGAGGACAATGAGCGCATCTGCCAGTACGTCATCAATCGCGTAAACAGCATGGATACAAACGAAATTCCGATTCCGGTCATGCACAATATCGTAGAGTCCGCACTTGAAGAGGTTAAACCCATCGTTGCAAAGAGCTACAGAGACTACCGCAACTACAAGCAGGACTTTGTCAGGATGCTTGACGACGTTTACAAGAAGAGCCAGTCCATCATGTATGTCGGGGATAAAGAAAACGCGAATACCGACTCGGCACTTGTTTCCACCAAGAGAAGTCTTATTTTCAATCAGTTGAATAAAGAACTTTATCAGAAGTTCTTTATGACCACGGAAGAAATCCAGGCCTGCCGTGACGGATACATTTACGTTCATGATATGTGTGCAAGAAGAGACACCATGAACTGCTGCCTGTTTGACGTTCAGTCTGTTTTAAGCGGCGGTTTTGAAATGGGTAATATCTGGTACAATGAGCCTAAGACCCTGGATGTTGCCTTTGACGTAATCGGAGACATCGTGTTAAGTGCCGCATCACAGCAGTACGGCGGATTTACAGTTCCCAGCGTTGATTTGATACTTGAACCTTATGCTCAAAAGTCCTATGACAAGGCACTCAGTAAATACAGACGCCTCGGCATATCCGATGATGCCGCAGAAAGAGAAGCCTATGCGGATGTTAAGAGAGAATTCGAACAGGGCTTCCAGGGCTGGGAATATAAGTTCAATACCGTTGCTTCTTCGAGAGGAGACTATCCTTTCATCACGGTTACCGCAGGAACCGGAACCGGAAGATTTGCAAAGCTTGCAACCATCACAATGCTTGACGTGCGTCGTAAGGGCGAAGGCAAGGCAGAGTGCAAGAAGCCCGTATTGTTCCCTAAGATCGTTTTTCTTTATGATGAGAATCTTCACGGTCCCGGCAAGGAACTTGAAGATGTATTCGAAGCCGGCGTTCTTTGTTCCGCAAAGACCATGTATCCCGATTGGCTTTCTTTAACCGGTAAGGGCTATGTCGCAGGCATTTACAAGCAGTACGGAAAGATTATTTCACCCATGGGCTGCAGAGCTTTTCTTAGTCCCTGGTATGAAAGAGGCGGAATGCATCCCGCAGACGACAAGGATGAGCCTGTATTTGTCGGCAGATTCAACATCGGTGCGATTTCCCTTCACCTTCCCATGATTCTTGCAAAGTCAAGAAAGGAAAGCAGGGACTTCTTCGAAGTACTTGATTATTATCTGAATTTAATCAGACAGCTTCATATCCGTACCTATGATTATCTCGGTGAGATGCGTGCTTCCACCAATCCCCTTGCTTATTGCGAAGGAGGTTTCCTCGGCGGACATCTTAAATTAACCGACAAGATTAAACCTTTGCTTAAGAGTGCGACCGCAAGCTTCGGCATTACCGCATTAAATGAACTTCAGAGACTTTACAACGGAAAGTCCTTGGTGGAGGACGGACAGTTTGCACTCGACACACTTGAATATATCAATAAGCGTGTAAATGAGTTTAAAGAAGAAGACGGAAACCTTTATGCCATCTACGGTACACCCGCGGAGAATCTTTGCGGACTTCAGGTTCAGCAGTTCCGTAAAAAGTACGGAATTGTCGAAGGAGTAAGCGACAGAGAGTATGTATCCAATTCCTTCCATTGCCATGTAACGGAGGATATTACTCCCATTATGAAGCAGGATCTTGAAAACAGATTCTGGGATCTTTCAAACGGCGGAAAGATTCAGTATGTAAAGTATCCGATTGATTATAATATCGAGGCGGTTAAGACACTTATTCACAGAGCCATGGATATGGGCTTTTACGAAGGAGTCAATTTGTCACTTGCTTACTGCGATGACTGCGGACATCAGGAACTTGAAATGGATGTCTGCCCGAAGTGCGGAAGCAGGAACCTCACAAAGATTGACCGTATGAACGGATATCTTTCATATTCGAGAGTTCACGGAGACACAAGGCTTAATGATGCAAAAATGGCCGAAATTGCCGAAAGGAAGTCTATGTAATATGCGTTATCACGACATTACCAAGGATGACATGAAAAACGGTGACGGGCTGAGAGTTGTTCTTTGGGTTGCCGGTTGTTCTCATCATTGTAAAGACTGCCAGAATCCCATTACCTGGGACCCGGACGGCGGACTTTTGTTTGACGAGGCGGCAAAGCAGGAAATATTCGATCAGCTTGACAAACCTTATATATCGGGGATTACCTTTTCCGGCGGAGACCCCATGCATGTTGCAAACAGAGATGATGTGACGGAACTTTGCAAAGAGATTAAAGAAAAATATCCCGACAAGACCATCTGGCTCTATACGGGGGATTCCTGGGAGACAGTCTGCAAGTACCCGATAGTTTCTTATCTCGATGTAATTGTTGACGGAGAGTTTATGGTTGAAAAGAGGGATGTTACCCTTATGTGGAAGGGAAGCTCCAATCAACGCGTCATTGATGTAAAAAGAACGCTTGCAAGTGCCGATCCGTTGATACCGGTTCTTCACTGCGAAGATTATTTTAACGGAAAAGATCCAAATTACGTTTACGGGGGGACCAAAAAAGTTGGAACGAGTTGCACATTTTGAGAAAGTAAGTAAGGAACGCTTTCTTAAGGACTTTATTGATACTTTTAATTATTATACCGAGGATAAGGCACTCGAAGTGTTGGATGAGATTGAACTTCCGAAACGTGCCACGACGAAAAGCGCAGGCTACGATATTTTCACTCCCATTTCTTTTTCCCTTGCTCCCGGAGAGACTGTTAAGATACCTACCGGCATTCGCGTAAAAATGCGCGATGACTATGTGTTCATGATTTATCCAAGAAGCGGACTCGGCTTTAAATACCGCCTTCAGCTCAATAATACCGTAGGTGTCATCGACGCCGATTATTACGATTCAGACAATGAGGGTCATATCTTTGTAAAGATTACCAATGATTCAAATGAGGGAAAAACTCTGGACATTACAAAGGGAACCGCATTTGCGCAGGGAATTTTCATGCAGTACGGTATTACCGATGACGATGAGGTTAGCACGCTTCGAAACGGCGGACTCGGAAGCACCACAAAACCTTAAAAAATGATAATTTTAATTTGATAATGCATTTAAAAGATGATAGTATAAAGATGTTGCTTATAAGATTGCAACATCTTTTTTAATTAATTTTAATTTAAATATTAATCGGAGGATTAGACGTGGCTTCTTTTAAGATAGTTACCGATACGACGGCGGATTTGCCGGAAGATTATCTCAAAGAAAAAGATATTCCGGTTTTTCACTTGCCTTATACCATTCTTGGAACCACTTACGGCAAGGACAATAACCTTCCTTACAAGGATTTTTACAGACTGATGCGTGAGGGAAATGTGCCCAAGACGAGTCAGGTTAATCCCGAGGAAGCAAAGGCGGGATTTCTTGAAATCCTTAAGACAACAGACAGGATTCTTTATCTTGCTTTTTCATCGGGGTTAAGCGGTACCTACAACAGTGCCCGCATAGCAGCCGAGGAAATCATGGAAGAAAACAAGGACGTTAAGATTATCGTAATCGATTCAAAATGTGCTTCCATGGGAGAGGGTTTATTTGTCTATAAGGCTCAAAAGCTCAAGGAAGAAGGAAAGTCAATGGAAGAAGTGGCAGAGTGGCTTTCCGACCATGTTCTTAATTTTGTTCACGTATTTACTGTGGATGATCTTAATTATCTTTACAGAGGCGGACGTGTATCAAAGACCACAGCGGTTGTGGCAACGGTTTTGGACATTAAGCCGGTGCTTCACGTTGACGATGAAGGCCATCTTATAAACATCGGTAAGGTCAGAAACAGAAAGAAATCTCTTATTAAGCTTGTGGATATGATGGAAGAGAGAATCGGTTCCTACAAAGACAAGAATGATATCTTCTTTGTAAGCCACGGCGACTGCGTGGAAGATGCCGAGTTTGTAAGAGACGAAGTAATGAAACGCTTCAATATCAAGAATTGTATGATTAACAATATCGGTCCCACGATTGGTGCACATTCGGGTCCCGGTACGGTTGCTCTTTTCTTTCTCGGTGATTTCAGATAGTTTTTCGGAGGAGTTTTATGTGCGGCTATTCAAAGGCAATAAGGCTGTGCTTGCTTGAATATTTGGCGCTTTTGTTTATGCATACTCTGTATGCTTTTATTAAAGACACCGATACGGGGATGTTTATTCTTGGCTTTTCGGCTTCGATTCTTGCGGTAACGGCATTCTTTGCGCTGATCGTAAAAAAAGAAAAAGTCGTAATTGCCTTTATAACCGTTTCATCGATAATTGCCACGACTGTTATAGGCTACAAACTTGATACTCTTGCTCTTGCAATTGTTATCTATGTGGTGATGAGTACGACAACCGCTTTACTCGTAAATACATCATACATAGCATATGTATCTGCGACAACAACGCTTGCTCTTATTGCCTACGCTGTTTTTGTGCCGGACTCCATTCTTAAGGGCATAGCATCGATTTGGCTTTATGCGCTTTACATCGTTGCATACCTTATCTTTGAAGTTAATCTGTTCGTAATCATCTATTACGTAAGGAAATACATGCAGGATATCGAGTTAAAGACGGCCGAGGCAGAGAGCGCAAAAGAGTCAAAAGATGTATTCCTTGCAAATATGTCGCATGATGTTCGTACTCCCATGAATGCAATCTGCGGAATGGCTGAGCTTACCTTGCGGGAAAAGGATTTGCCCGAAACGGCAAGGGAGAATATCGAAAGTATTTCGAATTCCGGAAAGGTGCTTATTTCCATAGTTAACGATATACTGGATTATACAAAGCTTGAGAACGGGAATGTTGAAATCATACCGGTTGTTTATTCACTTAGGAACCTTGTGAAGGGTATTGAGGACATGGTTCCCATTCGCATGGACGATAAGAGGCTCACTCTTGAAACTCATATTCAGGAAGACCTTCCGGACGTATATATCGGAGATGAAGTAAGGCTAAGACAGATTCTCTTTAACCTTTTGTCAAATGCCATTAAATATACGGAAAATGGTTTTATTATCCTTGATATCAAGGGTGTAAACGAGGGCGGCTTTGTTGATTTCACCATTACGGTCACGGATAATGGAATAGGTATAAAGAAAGAAGACATTCCGAAGGTATTTAACAGTTTTCAACATATAGATTCGCGCAGGAACAGTGAGACTGCGGGAACCGGGCTTGGCCTATGCATAGCAAAGAAGCTTTTGGATCTTATGGGCGGGACGATTACCGTTGAAAGTACCTATGGGGTAGGATCGAAGTTTACCGTCAGAATCAGTCAGAAGATTTCCAATGAATTACGAAAAGAACCGATGGACGAAGAGGAGATTAAGAGCGAACCCAAGGTCAGTGCTCCCGAGGGAAGAGTTTTGGTCATTGACGACAACAAAGTAAATCTTAAGGTGGCCCAGGGACTTCTTAAAACTTTCAATCTGACGGTCGATATTGCTTCAAGCGGACGTGATGGTCTTGAAATTTTGGAAGACCATAAGGATTACGATATTATCTTTATCGATCACATGATGCCGGAACTTGACGGTGTAGATACTTTAAAGTTAATCAGAGCCGAAGATTCCGAGTACATGAAAAAGGTTCCAATAATTGCTCTTACCGCGAATGTCGGAACCGGTGTAAGGGAAATGTTTATTTCGTCGGGCTTTAACGATTATGTTCCGAAGCCGATTGATATGAAATGGCTTAACGGTATTTTGAGAAAGTACCTGCCGGAAGATAAGATAAAATAAAATGCAAAGGATTGCCGTGTCTTTAGGTACGTGGCAATCCGTATCATTTGAGGAGATTAAATTAAATGGAAAAAATCAGAACACGATATGCACCGAGCCCTACGGGAAAGATGCATGTAGGAAATCTTCGCTCGGCTCTTTATGAGTTCCTGGTGGCAAAGCATGAAGGCGGTGACTTCATATTACGAATCGAGGACACCGATCAGGAAAGATTTGTAGAGGGCGCAGTTGATATCATCAACAATACGCTTAAGCTTACCGGACTTACCTACGATGAAGGTCCCGATAAGGATAAGGGATACGGACCTTACGTTCAGTCGGAACGTATGAAGACCGGCATATATTTAAAGTATGCAAAGGAGCTGATTGACAAGGGCGAAGCATATTATTGCTTCTGTACCAAGGAACGTCTTGCTTCTTTGAAGACGGAAATAGTAGAGGGCAAGGAAATTACGGTTTACGACAAGCATTGCCTAAGCCTTACACCCGAAGAAGTTAAGGCAAACTTAGATTCCGGCATGCCTTACGTAATCAGACAGAACAACCCTACAACCGGTACGACCACCTTCCACGATGAACTCTACGGAGACATTACGGTTAATAATGATGAGCTTGATGACATGATACTTATCAAGTCGGACGGTTATCCTACTTACAATTTTGCGAATGTAGTCGATGACCATACCATGAACATTACTCATGTTGTCAGAGGAAACGAGTATCTTTCTTCTTCACCGAAGTACAATCGTCTGTATGATGCTTTCGGTTGGAAGATTCCTACATATATCCACCTTCCGCTCATTACCAATGAGGAGCACAAGAAGCTTTCAAAGAGGAGCGGACATGCCTCTTTTGAAGATTTACTGGATCAGGGTTTCTTGCCCGAGGCAGTAGTCAATTACATAGCTTTACTTGGCTGGAGTCCGGAAGACAATAACGAGATATTCACTCTCGATGAGCTTATCAAGAAATTTGATTATCACAAAATAAACAAGTCCCCCGCCGTCTTTGACATTCAGAAGCTTAAATGGATGAACGGCGAATACATTAAAAAGCTTGATGACGATAAGTTCTTAGAGCATGCAATGCCTTATGTAGACAAGACTATCTCAAAGAACCTTGATAAAAAGAAGATTGCCATGCTTACAAAGACGAGAATCGAGGTCTTCCCCGAGATTCCGGAGCATATCGATTTCTTTGAAACCTTACCCGAATATGATTTGTCAATGTATGAGCATAAGAAGATGAAGACAACGCTTGAGTCTTCTTTGGAAGTTTTAAAGGAAGTCCTTCCTTTACTTGAAGATTTTGACGATTATTCTAATGACGCTTTGTATGCAATGCTTTCAAAGTATGTAAGCGAAAAGGGTGTAAAGAACGGGTTTGTGATGTGGCCCATTCGTACCGCACTTTCCGGAAAGCTTGTTACCCCTGCGGGTGCAACGGAAATTCTTGAGATTCTCGGCAAGGACGAATCCTTATCAAGAATTCGCAAGGGAATTTCGCTTTTAGAGGCAAATCTTGCAGGATAAATATCAGGAAGCTGCAATAATTCACGGAGAGGGTCCTGCCTTAGTGGTGGCGGGACCCGGTTCCGGAAAAACTTTCGTGTTGACACATCATATACTTCATCTGCTTGAAACGGGTGTTCCGCCCGAGAAGATTCTGGTGATCACTTTTACCAGGCAAGCGGCTCTCGAAATGAAGAGCCGGTTTCGTAAACTTAATTCCAACAAAAATTCTAAAATCGTATTCGGAACCTTTCATTCCGTATTCTATAAAATTCTTTCTGTGTTCATTGAAGATATTCCGCAAATAATAAACTCCGATTTAAGGCGGGAAATTCTTTTGATTTCATGTACCGATTCAACCCTTACAGAGGAATATTCTTTAAAAATTTCTTTTTACAAATCCTTAATCAACAAAGAAAAATTCGTATTTGAAAGTAAAAGCGAAAAAGAAAGCTTTGAAAAAGTTTTAAAATCCTATAATAGCGAACTGAAAAGACGTCACCTCTGGGATTTTGACGATATCTTGGAAAAATTTTACGAGATGCTAAGAGATGACAAAAAGGCTTTGGAAACAATATCCAAGCAGTTTTCACATATCCTAATTGATGAGTTTCAGGACATAAACGAGATACAATACGAAGCCGTGAGACTTATTTTTAGGAAGAACATTTTCACAGTCGGCGACGAGGATCAGTCGATTTATGCATTCAGAGGAGCAACCGGGAAGATTTTTAAAAACTTTACCGAGGATTATAAAGATGCAGTGGTTTATGAACTTGTGAATAACTATCGTTCCAAAGAGGGAATTATAAGGGCTGCGGAAACGGTTATAAAGGATAACCCGGGACGCTTTAAGACAAATGCGCAGATTTGCGTAAACAAATCGGACGGCAGGGATTTTTATTTATGCAAGGCGCGCGATGAATCGGAAATCAGGAATTTAATTAGGCTTGATGTAAACCGGTTTAATGAGCCTGAAAAAAGCATGGCAATTTTGGTAAGAACGAATCGAGATGTCTTTGAATATAGGAAAATCTTTTCCGGAGGGAAGGCATATTTGTCTGTTAAAAAAGAAATTTATATGGCGGTTTTGGCGTATTTTAGGTATTCTGTTTCCCGTGACCGGGCGGCTCTGATTGAAATTTTGAATATTCCCGACAGAGAAATACCGGAGAGCATCCTGAATATGTACGGATTTGATTTGACGAGTCTTAAAAAGCGATTCTTAGGTACTTATTTGGGGGAGAGGCTGGATGCGCTTTTGCAAACCGTCAAAGCGGTATCGAGTCTGCCTGTTGTTTCGTCGACTGTGTATCTAAGAAATGCCTGCGGACTTGAAAAATATTTTATTGAGAAGTACGGAGAGGGGAATATGTCGGAGGTGATTAAGGCTTTTGATGAAATCTTTAAGCTTTCTTTATCCATGGACAAAGAAAGCTTTATAAAAACTCTTTCGGAAACTGTTAATAAAAATCCCTCTGAGGAAAAAACGGATTTAAACCTTACAATCACGACCTACCATCAGTCGAAAGGGCTTGAGTTTGATTATGTGTTTCTTCCCGACATCATTGAGGGGAAAATGCCGGGTGTTATTTCTCTAAATGCCTGTACAATAGAAGAGGAACGACGTCTTTTGTTTGTTGCTATGACACGGGCAAGGGAGAAGCTTGTTCTTTATACGGTTAAAAGCGAAGAAAATTCCGGTGCCGCTCCGTCGAGGTTTATTGAGGGGTTACTTTATTAACCGGGAGCTTCCTACCGGTCTTCAAAGTCAAGCTCATCAAGATATTCGTCGAACTTGTCAATGACTTCATCAAGTTCATCGTCATCTTCTATGTAGGTAAGAGTAGGCTCCTCATTGGGATCGTCGGGATTCTCCGAGTAACCGTAGAACCAGACATCGTCTCCTTCGGCATTTCCTTCCTCATCTAAGGGCTGAAGGGCGATATAGTCCTTGTCGCGCACGGTTAAAATCGTGAGAATCGAGCATACAACGGTTCTTCCGTCATCAAGGTTTAGAGAAACCGTCATTTCCTCGTCCATTTCATCATTAAAATCTTCGGGTTTAAATTCAGACATAATTGTTTCCTTTCTTTTTCCCTAATTGTAAAAAAAACACAAGAGGATTTCAAGATATGATATAATGAAATCGATTTTATACATCGGAGGTGCCATGGATATACAGATTTCAAAGACTGAATTTGAAGGCTTTGGTTTAAGGAAAAAGAAAGACGGTGTATATTTGCGTGCTTCCTTTGATTTCCTTAATAAAGCCGGAGTAAACATTTACGATTTATCCGATGCGCAGTTGCTTGGGTCAATTGAAATTCCTATTGACTTTTTCATAGGAAACGTAGCCTGTGTGTTTATTAAAGGGCTTAAACCGGACTTTAAGTACAGATTTTTTTCGGATGAAAAGGAACTTAACGATCCATACGCAACGGGGTATGATTCGTCGCTTGATTTGTGTGTTTTTAAATCAACCGCAAATGTTTCTTTTTTCGGTAAAGACAAGGCTCTTAACATAAAGCCCGAAGATATGGTCATCTATGAAACCAACGTCCGCGCCCAGACAATGGGTGACCCTTTGATTAAGAACGATAAGGGAACCTTTAAGGCTTTGGAACGGAAGATTCCTTATTTTAAAAACCTCGGCGTGACTTCCCTTATGCTTATGCCGGTTTATTCGGTTTTGCCTGCCAAAACCGACTTTAGAAATATGCCCAAAGAAAAGAAGCCCAATCTTTGGGGCTTCGGAAGAGGGCTGCATTTTAGCCTGAAAGAAGAGCTTTTCGCATCTGCCAATCATGAGTATGAATTTAAGCATTTTATTTATGCCCTTCATAAGGTAGGACTTGAAATAATACTTATGATGGAATTCCATGAGTCCGATTCGACTGAGTACATTCTGTCGGCTCTTAAACATTATCTCTTGAATTACCATATTGACGGGTTCAGGTTCATAGGCGGCGGATTTGATTTTTATCAGATTGCATCACACCCGTTATTTAAGAATACAAAGCTTTTTTACAATAATTTTGATTTTTCGAATTTCAGACCTTCAGGCAATTTCAAGTTTAAGAATCTGATATGCATTGATGAAGACTTTCTCGTAAATTCAAGGCGGTTCTTAAAGGGCGATGAGGATTGCGTTAGAAACCTAAGCTTTTCAGTCAGGGAAAATCACAAGTATTTTTCAAAGGTTCGTATGATAACGGATTTCTCGGGCTTTACGCTTTACGACCTTGTATCCTATAACGTCAAGCACAATGAGGCAAACGGCGAGGCAAATTCCGACGGAACCGATTACAACTTCAGTTGGAACTGTTCGGTCGAGGGCGAGACAAAGTCAAGAAAGGTAAAGTGCTTAAGGGAACGACAGATTAGGAATGCTTTTCTTTTTACATTTCTTTCGCAGGGAATTCCATTGTTAAGAGGCGGAGACGAGTGCCTGAATTCGCAGAAAGGAAACAACAATCCCTACTGTCTGGACGATGAAACCGGCTGGATTACCAAGGGAAATTCAAAAGCTGCGAGAGAGCTTACGGCTTTTACAAAGAATCTGATTGCTTTCAGGAAGCGCCATGTTATCCTGCATCAGCCGAAGGAACTTCAGATGTTTGACTATATGTCCGTAAAGGTGCCGGACGTTTCTTATCACAGCAAGGATGCTTTCAAGCTTGATGCACTGCCTGCGTCACGTTCTTTTGGCATTCTTTACTACGGAGACTACGCAAAGCAGTATACGAAGGTTAAAGAGCCTTCGGTCTATATCATTTACAATATGCACTGGGAAAAAGAAACCTTTGCGCTTCCCTTAAAGGCGGAGGCGGGAAAGTGGAAGCTTTTGTATTCAACGGACGGCTCGACGGATTCGTCTTTTGACGAAGAAAAAGCAACGGCTCTGAACGGAAAATTTTTTGAGGCACAAAAGAGAAGCGTTTCGGTTTTGTTATTGGATTAGAAAATTTTTATTTTTATAAAGGAGATTTTAAAGTGGACAACGAAAAGAAGATAATTTTAACAGGCGACAGACCTACGGGGAAACTTCATTTGGGGCATTACGTAGGGTCGCTTAAGCGCAGAGTTGAAATGCAGAACAGCGGAGAATATGATTCCATCAATATCCTGATTGCCGATGATCAGGCACTTACGGACAACGCAGACAACCCCGGCAAGATCAGGGACAATATCATAAATGTAGTGCTTGACTACCTCTCCGTAGGAATTGATCCCGCAAAAACAACAATCTGTATCCAGTCGACACTTCCGGCTCTCCATGCCCTTACTTTCTACTATATGAACCTTGTCACAACGGCTCGTCTTTCAAGAAACCCTACCGTTAAGAGCGAGATTGCGATGCGTGGCTTTGCGGATGAAGGACTTCCGGTCGGATTCTTTGCATACCCCGTTTCGCAGGCTGCCGACATTACGGCATTTAATGCAAACGTAGTTCCCGTAGGCGAAGATCAGCTTCCCATGCTTGAGCAGACCAGAGAAATCGTTGAAAAGTTCAATAAGGTTTACGGGGATACACTTGTACTTCCCAAGGCTTATATTCCGGAAAACGAAACCCAGAGAAGACTTCCCGGCGTTGACGGAAAGGCAAAGATGAGTAAGTCGCTCGGAAACTGTATTTACCTTTCCGATGATTCAAAGACCATCAAAAAGCAGGTAAACGGCAAGATGTTTACCGACCCTACCCACCTTCGAATCGAAGACCCCGGTCATACCGAAGGAAACGTAGTATTTACCTATCTTGATGCTTTTTCAAACGATGATTTCTTTAAGGAATATCTGCCCGAATATTCCTGCCTTGAGGAGATGAAAGAACACTATCGTAAGGGCGGCCTCGGCGACGGCACCTGCAAGAAGTTCTTAATAAACGTCCTTGATGAAATCTTAAGTCCCATCCGTGAAAAGAGAGCTTACTGGGAGGGCCATATCGATGAAGTTTACGATATCCTTACCGAAGGCTCAAAGAAGGCACGTGCAGTCACCGACGAAACTTTGGAGAGAGTAAGATCTGCAATGCGTATCGACTATTTCAAGGACAGGTCGATTGTCGATGACTGGAAGGAACTTGTGAAGAATAAGTAGTCAACCGCCTAAAATCGGCAAAATTAAAATTCACTGTTTCAAGCACATCCGTCCGGATGTGCTTTTTTGCTATATAGGAAATTGCTCCGCGTGGGAGAGCCAAGTCCCTCTCAGTCACCT
>CAVJJQ010000074.1:0-14126 GCA_963649755.1 bacterium
CTTGCAATCATCTTCACCGGTGGATTAAAAGACTTAACTTTCGTAGAAGCTTCCGAAAATCTCATAAGCGGTGAGGCGAATGGATATGCAGCCGAGTATGAAGAAAGGCTTAATCTTCTTTATAACTCGCAAGGTGAAGATGTCGTACTGGCACCCTTCACTCACAAGCCATCCGTGAGCTACACAGGCGACCTCCCCGGCGACCCGACTGACCCGACGTGTGAAAAGGCTGCTGTCTATTTTGGAGTGAAGTCACTGTATGTGGCGTATGAATGAAAAATTCAAGCCAAAGATATTTCAGACTTCACTTTAGTACGAAGGTGAAGTCTTTTTGTCACACCCCACCATACAATTACAGCAATCCAGAAGCAAACACTTACAGCCTCTGCGATGTGCCAATACCACATAGGGCTGTACCAAACGCGAACCGCACCTTCATAGCCTGTCGGAAGCATTACGCGAATGTGACCGTTGTCACCTTTGCAAAGTTCAAAACTCTCTCCTGTGTTTATATCAACGGCATTATAGCCTTTATAAAGAATCAACGGAAGTTCGATATAATATTCTTTATCCTCGTCCCCGGTTATTACATAGGTATAGGTGTCAAGATAGTCCTTTTCAAAGCTTTCTACCGTAACTCCTTCTGAAGGTATGGCATCGTGATATTTATACTTGTCATTAGTATCTTTAAGCAAATATTCGCCGGAGAACACTATAGCATCGCCAAGATTTGCCATCGAATATACATGCCAAGTATCTTGCCTGTAAAGGTAGTCATTTGTCTGATATATCGAAAAAACAATTGAGCATATACACACTAATATGACAACCGCATTTTTCAATATTCCCTTGTGAAATTTAACAAGCCAATATATGCCCGTCACTGCGACAATACACCCGGCCATTGTCACTATCACAGTTAAGCGAAAAGGAAACTGAAGCATACTTGCTATTTTTCCCAATGCCGTAAATTTAGCCTTTAGAAATTCCCAAGGGAAATATATAGAACTCATAAATGCCACAACAATCATAGCAACGAATGCCTTAATAGCTAACTTGTAATGAACATTATCAAGTTGCTCGCACTTTCTTTTTCCTACAAAAAACAAAATTATTCCAAGTATAATGGCAAGTCCTATATACACTGATCCTGTATCGTACATGCCGTTTAACTGAAATTGGCCACCTCTTCCTCCGTTTTGTATGGTCAATAATATCTGAGAAATATAAACACCTCTGTTTTGTATAATCCAATTTGATATTTCTCCGTATTTATACTCAGATGAAAGCATCATATCCAGCATAGGAAGCAGGAACCAAAGGCTTGCAAGGATCATGCCCGCAACTGACTTTACCAGCTCTACAAAAGTTTCTTTTCTAAATACCTTCCTGATATTGACAAGGCAAAGAACAATTACAACTCCGGCAACCATTTCGCATGTAAGCAAATGACTCTGGATAATCCCCGAAAAGCCACAAGTCAGTATAAAAAAATTATATTTGTATTCTTTCTTTTTGATATCGTCATTGAAAATTTTATAAAATCCCAGGCACAGAAGCGGCAAAAAAACCATTGCCGTATACTCGCCGACTGCTGATCTGCAATAGACATTATAAAAACGGTAAGGGCTTAGCATGTAAAGCATAGCGCCTATTACTGCCGTAATCCTGTCGTTAAATATACCCTTAAAGCTAAAGTACGCAATCAGCAGAGTAAGAACATTGATCATATAAACATAAACAGAATATGCCCACCTGATTGGAAATCCCCAAACTCTCAAAATCGCCGGAACCGTCAAAAAAGTATCGCAATAGAAAAGTGAATTGGCATATCCGTGCCCATATAGCCATCTGTTTTCCACTCTTGCAGGAATTATTCCTTGTTTAAAACTATCCGCAAGAGCCTCAATTCTAAGCGCATGAAAGTAAAAATCATCACCGAAAATAGTGTAATTAATAAACAGCGGCATTGAAGCAATTAAAAAAATAATCGGAAGTCCAAGGTATACCACACGTTCTTCAAGATTAAGCGAAAATTTCTTATTGTACAGATATAGCATCATTGCACTATTCAAGATAAGTGCCAAAAGGACGGTAAAGAACGCAACAATCTTATAGAGTCCCGTAGTCTTCACAATTGAAATATCATTTATTGTAAATCTATCCGTCCCCTTATAATCTACGGTAAAGTATGAAATCCCGGCATCCAACGAAACGGTTACGAAAAATTCACATTCGATATTGCTGTTTCCCGAATACAAAAGCGGTGGATTTGACAAAAGTTCATTATAGTTTCCGCCAATGCTGTTAAGCTTAATCGAATTTACATTGCTGTCGTCCTCGGACGCAAGTGAATAGTCCACATAATATTTGTATACTCCGGGAGTAAGCTTAAACCCGCTTATAGTAAGCCAATTCCCCTTGATACCGCTTGACGCATCAATGGTATAAACTCCGGTTTCGCTGATTTCTCCGCCTGTCATTTCGACGACGAAATCGTCAAGAGTTCCGATAGTCTTATCTCCGCCCGCAACACCTATCACGCAGCAAATGAAGATGCAGGCAGCAATTATGTTGACAATCTTAAATTGTATACTCTTAAAAATTCCGGATTTTTTCCACATAGTACTTCCAAAATATTATTTTTTTGCACTTTTTCTTAAACAATTAAAACTAAATATTGCCATTATTACCAAGCAAGTGATGCTCAAACATATAAGTCCCAATTCAAAGCCACTACCTGAAAAGCTAAAGGTAAGCTCCTCCGCCTCGTTTAATACTATACTCGGTAAATCTTCGCTTTCATAAATCCACAGAGGTTCACGCGTTATCAAAATTGTGTTTGTCAGATACTGAGTCAATATGAAATCGGCCATTACTATGAATGAAATCAATATCAAACTCTTCTTCGTTGATTTGTTTTTCAGGCAAAAGTCTACAATTGACAGCATCATGAATACAAGCCCTGAGATCGAAAGGACCGTAAAAATCGTCGGTGAATCGGAGGAAAAAGTAAGAACTTTGAATACCTTACTCTTTCTTAAAAAATCCCAAGGGAAATATTGCAGGCTCAATACGCAGCCAACTATGCTTAATACGAATAACCCTTTTATGAGTTTAGAAGCATTATTTTTTAGCGAATACTGTTTTGAAAACCATAGCCATAAATAGAATAGGAAAGCAAAAAGTAACGTCCCACCTATTCCTATAGAAGCTGCATTTTCAAAGGTTCCGCCCGAGAAGTCATAGTTCGTACCGCCTTTAAAGAACAGGTTAAGGTAATGTATCAGCAGTAACCCCTTAGCCTGATATGAATTTCCGCCGACGTAGTAAATTACATTTCTATTGGAGCAAAGATATTTAAGCAACGGCAGTAAATACCATAGGTTAATTATGAGAAAAGACGCACATGCCTTTGCTACCTGCAGCCAAAATGTTTTTGTTAATATCTCCTTATGGCAGAAAATCACCATAAAGACTACAAGAAACAGACCTAACAGAAACATCGACAGTGTCGATTGAAGCAACAACGTCATAACAACCGCATCCAATATCCATACCTGCTTATCTTCACCGGCAAAGTGTTTCTTTATACATAGAAAGATAAGTGGAAAGAAGGCATAGCCAAGTGCAAGCCCGATTGCTGCCCGCCCGTAAAGTGCATCTATGAAAAAAGGTGTCTGCACATAGAGCATCGTGCCCAAAAGAGCCATGTGCCTGTCTTTAAATATTCCCTTAAAACTTACAAAAGCCACGATTACTGCCGTAAGGCAGATGCACATTAAGAAAGTTCTGTATGCCGTCTCTATCTGCATGCCGAAGAGTCTTAAGCATGCCGGAATCAGCCAAAAGATATTTCCATCTATCCCCGAACACACCAAGCTACTTTCCCAGTCAACTGCTGTTGCAATCGTAAATACTCCGCTTCTTAACCCGTTTGCAAGGTCTTCAATTCTCGTAAGTTTAAAATATATTCCGTCCGCTGTCAGGCAATAATTTACATAAAGCGGAAGTGAAATGACTATATAAATTGCAATTAATGCTATTAAAAAGAAGGGCACTTTAAATTTCTTTAAGGTCTTCATTCGAATGCTCCCTTCTTTTTCTGATTATTGAAACCGTGACAAGGCCTGCAAAAGAAATCAAAGACACAATCTCCGCCACACGCCAATACCAAGGACTGTAAAAATCAACATAAATATGATAGACACCCGCGCCCTCGGGAATCTTCACACAAAGGGCGTAATTATCCGTATAGGTAATTTCGTATTCCCCGCCATCCTCGTCAAATGCCTTATAGCCTTTATAATACAAAACAGGAAGTTCTATTAAACCTTCTTCACCGCTTACATTTTCACAGAGAATCTCTGTTTTCAAGCCATCACGGTCGTATAAGAGGACATAGGCACCGGCCGACGCATATGGTTCGTGCGGCATGTACTTTGACGAATCCGCTCCGTAAGGCAAATACTCTCCGCCGGCTACGTATCCTGTTCCCATACCCTTTTCATCATAAATAATGTATGTTTCGACATTGTATACAATATCATTCACCAGGAAAATACTGCTGCACATTACTCCAAGCAATATCCAAGCGTAAAATCCCTTGTAAATATATGCATTTTCCCGGCTATCACAGGCAGCAAGGGCAAATTCTTTTGCTACCAGCCCCACAAGTACAATTCCAGCAACTGTTGCAATGCTTAAAAATCTCTTTGGAAACTGAATGCTTGATACTAAAACCCGGGTGAGCTTATTTAGCTGCTGGATTCTGTCCCATGGAAAGACCGACAACGTCATAACGGAAAAAGAAAGCATTATCCAAGCGGAGACCTTACCAAATTTAAGGTCCGATTTGCTAAGATACTTAAATCTGCCAAGGAACCTCATCAGACACCAAATCACAAATGTCGAGACCAAAGCCAAGCCAAAGCCCATAGGCTCGCTGTCCAGCATTCCCTCGGTTGCGTGGAAAGATTGCGCTCCGCCTCTAAAAAACGTAAATATCAGGTCTGCAACAAGTAAACCCCTATACTGAATAGTACGTGCCGAGGCATTGGAAATATTGAAATTTCCGTTTAGCATGTAATCCGCAAACGGCACGAGGAACCACAGACTTACCAAGCAAGTATATATCACAGTCTTTAAAAGCACGACAAAAGTTTCTTTGCGAAAGACTTTCTTAATAAATATAATGCAAAGAATGATTGTGGCAAATCCGACCATCTCTCCTGTGAGTAAATGTGTCTGGACCAACCCTGCAAAACCTATTGTAAGCGGTATCCATGTACGCTTATAGGATTTTTCTTTAACATCTCTTGAAAATACTTCGTAAAATCCAAGCAATATGAGTGGCAGGAATACCATTGCCATTACTTCACCCAAGCGACCGGTTATATACTCCGCCGCCACGCGGTACACGGACATCTCATACAGAAGTGCACAAAGAAGCCCTATATAGTCATTTTTAAAAATTCGCTTAAACGAATAATATGATATCAAAAGTGTTATGAGATTAATCGTGAACAGGAAAAGATGCCAGGTTGCAGCATAGGAAAAGCCTATGAGTCTAAAAAATGCCCCTATATACAAAAGCGTAGGCCCATAAAAAATCGGATCCGCATAACCGTAACCGGTCAGCCACTCAGGGGCTATTCGAACCGGAAACTGACCGGCACTGAGCCCGTCCTTGATACCCATGATTCTGAGAAGATGATAGGTAGTATCTCCACCGCCTGATATTCCCTCTTGCAAAAGCGGAAGAGCTGTAAAAAGAAGAATCAGTAATAAGCCAAAGTGAATGCCCTTCTTTTTAATCGGAATCGTATAAAACCTGTCATACTGCGCATAAGCAAAGATTCCGTCAATCAGAAATGACAGAACTATAACCGAAAACAGGATAATCCCGTAAAATCCTCTTGTTTCCTCTATTTGAAGACCATCTACACGGCAATAGCCGGTCCCGCCATAGCTGACAGTAATCTTCAAATCATCCGTCGATTCAAAGAGCCAAAGCGTAAAGTCGGTATTTGAAAGCCCACTGTACATATTCTCCCCGCTTGATTCAAGCATATGTACACCTACTGTATCGTCAGACACCGATACAAAGTTTGTCATATCTGTATCCGTGCTGTATAAAAGCTTTATCCTATAGGTACCGGGAGTAAGCGAAATGTCGTCAATAACGGCATCCGATGTGATTTTTTCATCTGCGAGAGCATCTACAGAAGCATTTTCCACATATTTAATCGATGCATTCTTGTAAGCATCCGGGTCGAAATTCACCGTAGGTCCTATGACGTAAACATTTCGAGGCTTTATGAAGCCTATGCACACAAACATCATGACTATAAGCTCTATCATGATCATTCTTATAAAAATTTTGCTTTTTACAATCTGTTTCATGCGCAGGTTTTCAAATCCTTCTAGAATTAAAATTGGACTGCAAGTGCCTCTTTAAAGCGGCATAGCAATCCATTAAGTACAAGTTAAGATGTCTGTGACGAGTCAAAGACATCTTAACCTACATATCTACTACTGTTCAAGCTTAAGCTCTTTAAGCTTCTCTCTGATTTCTTCAACGGAAAGCCACCAGGTATTATTCCCGGAGCTGTAAGAGAAGCCTTCCTCTACCTTTTTGCCACCCGGAAGTACGGTCTGCGTGTCATGGAAACGCATCTGAGGATAAACAATAAAATGCTTCTCATACTCATAAGTAGTAAGAGAATCTTCTGTGGTAACCATGATTTCGTGAAGCTTCTCGCCTTCTCTGATACCGACCTCGGGCTTGTTGCATCCGGGCATCATGGCCTCGGCAAGGTCCGTAATCTTAAAGGAAGGAATCTTTGAAATAAAGGTTTCTCCGCCCCTTGCATCGGTAAGAGCCTTGATGACAAGCTTTACGCCCTCTTCAAGACTGATCCAGAAACGAGTCATACGATAATCGGTGATAGGAAGGTCCTTTTCACCTTTCTTTATGCGGTCATAAAAGAACGGAATAACGGATCCGCGGCTGCCTGCAACATTTCCGTAACGTACAATCGAGAAATTGATGTCCTTGGAGCCTGAGTATGCATTTGCAGCGATGAATAATTTATCGGAAACAAGCTTTGTACCACCGTAAAGATTTACGGGGTTAACAGCCTTGTCCGTTGAAAGAGCAACTACACGCTTTACGCCCGCATCAAGTGAAGCATCGATTACGTTCATTGCTCCGTGAATATTGGTCTTGATAGCCTCGGCGGGATTGTACTCACATGCCGGCACCTGTTTAAGTGCAGCCGCATGAACGACATAATCAACGCCTTCCATGGCTCTTGTAAGTCTCTGTAAGTCTCTCACGTCGCCGATAAAGAAACGAAGCTTATTAAACTTATCGGGAAACTCCTTCTTAAAATCATTCTGCATGATGAACTGCTTAAACTCATCACGCGAATAAATGATGATCTTCTTGGGATCGTAATTATTAAGCACATACTTTGTAAATGCTTTACCGAACGAACCCGTTCCGCCTGTTATAAGAATTACTTTATTATTTAACATAATCTGTTCCTCTTCTTTCGAAAAAATCTTTACTTATAGTACCTTATTTATCCTTGAAATACAAGTAAATGAGCCTTTGGCATTAAACGTACAATAACGCAAGCATAATAATTCCACACAAAAAGCAAGAAATCAGCAGGACCTTATCCGAAAACAGTAAGGTAGTGGGATCTGCATCCGCACGTCCTTTAAATACCAGTAGCAAATACCTTGCCACTATGAATACCACAATCGGCACCGAGTAAACCAAACGCGGTTTTTGTGAAATCGACCATAGCGAATAAAACATCACGGTCAAACCGGCACACATAAATACAATTCCATTTAAAAAATTTAAATCGTAGACATCAAGCACAGTTCTCGTCTCGCCACCGGAATAAGTGCAGAGTTCTCCTCTTCTTTTTCCAAATGCCATAAATAATGCCATTCCCAATACCGTTAAAAACATCCAGTTTGAAACACCTAAGGTAACTATAGTACCACCCGCCATCACACGAAGTACAAATCCGGCCGCTATGCAGAAGCAATCTATAATAGCCATCCTTTTCAGCCACTTAGAATACAGTATATTTATGAGGATATAGGCAAGCATGAACAGGAAGGCTTGCAAATTTATAAAAAATCCAATTACAAGTCCCGCTAGTGCAAGTATAACGGTTAATGTAACCGCCTTGGATGCCGAAATCTCACCCGAGGCAATCGGACGATCTTTTTTGACAGCATGTTTTCTATCGTTTTCTGCGTCATTAATATCATTAAACATATAAATTGCCGAAGATATCAAGCAAAACGCAAACGTGAGAACTACTGCTTCCAAAAATTTTTCTTTTTCAAGCAGTTCCAGCGAGAATACAATCGGGCAAAAAACAAAGAGGTTCTTTATCCAGCTTTTAACTCTCATTTCTTTCAAATACAACTTAACCATCACGCTCACTCTTATCCGGTTTCATGCTCAGCACGAATATCAAGGTTTCAATTGATAGAGCCTTATCTCATATCCGGCCGCCGCACCTCTCATATAACGCCAAACACTCCGTGATGCATACCAAATATTTTGCGCTTCTATGAAATGATAGCTTGGTTCCTCTACAGTAAAAATGTAGACTAATGGATAGTTTTCATCAAGAGCCTTGTAAAAGTTTGCAACCCAACCGTAAACCTCTTGATCAGACTCCAAATATAAATCCCTTTGTGCAGAGGAAGTCATGACAAATTTAGGCCCGCTTCCGTACTTATACTGGGAAGGATCGCCGGCTTCGAAGTTTGAAAACGCGCCATAATATCCACCGGGATCAAGCGGAGTATTACAGTCATATACCGTGTTATCTGTGGTAACATTCATTTCGGCGAAAACGCTCTGAAGATATATCCGACTGTCCGGAGCTAAGAATTTACCCACTATGGCCATCGCTGAAGAAAATTGATTTACCAACGGAAGGAATACCAACAGCGCAGCCGCAACCACAATCACAGGTTTACGCATAAGCAAAACTTTCCCGAAATCTTCAAATACATAGAAAATTCCAAATGCTGCAAATAATAAGCATACTGCATATATCGGAAGCGTATATCTTTCCCAATGAATCGACAAAGAAGATATCGGAAAAATATAGCAAAGAAAAGTCAATAACAATAATGTGGGTTTAAGTTTCTTGTTGCACGACCTCACGATTCCGTAAACGGAGCATACTGTCAGTATGAAGCCCATACGCGTAGCAGTAGTTTTAGTGTAAAACCATATCGTTTCCCCGAAGTTCAAACCATCTGCACCCAGGTGGTATTCCATGTTCTGGCCGGCCATGGTCTCAAGAACCGACTTCCAATCCACTATCAACACCGGAGAAACTGCCAAGATTCCAAGTAATACAAAAAGGATAGCAAGAGCTCCGTTCCCTATAATTCTTATGGGCTTCTTATAGTACGCTATACAAACAGCCATTGCTATAATCGCGCAACCGAAAGCTCCCGGATATTTTTCGCAAAACGCCAGTGCCGTAAAGAAAGACATTGCAAAAAGCTTAGTAACCGTCGGTTTCACTATATAGCGTAACGCCATCCACAGGACAAAAAGTAAAAAAAACAAAAGCGGAATATCCGGCGTAATGTAATGCGAATGCTCTATGAATGAAGGAAATATTGCAAAAAGTAGGCTTGCAAGTAACGCCCTTTCCTTGTCCCATGTACGAGCAATCAAATAGCCCATGATGACAACGCCGACTCCGAAAAGTGCACTTAAAACGCGTGAAGCAGTTGTGAAAAGTGCAAAATGTTCACTGTAATTTGTGCTCAAATCTGTAAGTCCTTGTGGCGCAAAATAAAAATCCTGAATCGCAAGGTACAAAAGAGTATTTAATTTAATCGTCACATGATTCGGTCGGTAATAGGTGTGTATTTCGAAATTATGATTTAATGCACAGTCATATGCCTGACTGAAAATTAACCCTTCGTCGGGATGTAAGTTCGAATAGGGCATTCCCCAATCAATTGCCGTTAACCTGAGTGCCAATGCAAGAACAATGATTAGGAAAAGAATTCCGTAGTGCCACTTGTCAAATTTATCTTTAATTACGCTGATTTTCATCGTCGCCCCTTTCTAAAATCTTGATTTTATCAAAAATCGCGATAAACAATATCGGAAGCATCAAAATGTACGGCCATGAATACCTGAAGGAAGCTATCGGTGAAAGAAGCATAATTCCGTACTGAGCAACCATCGGTGCAAATAAGGGAAGCTTTCCGGAAACAAAGCCTTTACCATGCCATGTATATACAAGCATCAGCAAAAGTATCCACGGGGCAAAACCCGAAACAAAAAATACTCTTAAGCCCCAAGTGCTACGCCAGAAATCCGCATTACACAGACTTTCGTAATATTTTTCAAAAAATCCGGAATTCAAAATGCTTTTTTGTTGAAGAGGCACGGGAAACATTTCCGGCGAATAACTACTGCTTGCAACATATGAAAATTCATAATAGCCAGGGTACCAAAAGCCCAAAGTATTTGACAAAAAAGCTACTATATATTCCTTGGGAAACTGTAGCCCAAGCTTTACATAAAACTTCCAAAATGCAATCGGATTACTCTCGTAACTGCTTGAATAAAAACAGCTCTTTGCAAAATCGGCGTTAAACGGGTCATATGACTGTGACGCAGATCCGCCCATCCACTCAAGACTGTCTATATAGTATCCTATTCTTTCAACCTGTTCATCTGTAAGTTCTCCCGACCTCATTACCGAAACACGTTGAATTTGCTGAATCGGAACACTCAGTGCCTCTCGTATCTGTCCCGGTTCTATTCCGAGTATGTTGAAAATAGGCCCGGTATATATCTTAAATAGAATAACAGGGAGGACTATGATACCAATCAGAGCCACATATTTCTTTATCCTCTTAATACGTGAAATCTTTAATACGAAGAGTGCCAAAAAGCAGAAGATATAGATATAAATACCGTTATTCCTGGTGGCAAACATCAGAAAGCTCACTATCGGAAAAAATACAAAATTTCTCTTCTGTTTGGCATAATCTGATGGGCTTGTAACCATTTCGGTGAAATGACAACAAAACAGTATGAGAAAGGCCGCATGCAGGGTATCCTTTATCATCGTTACCGAAAGAACCGCATTCATAAACCAAAATGCCATAAACAATGTGGTTAGGATTACGATCAGAATTGGGACATTTTTCTTTTTTAAGAGCATAATCATCCGTGAAAGAGCATAGCTCAAAACCACCATCTGCAAAAAAGAAAGTATTCCGAGCCCAATCTCGTAGCTTGAAAACAGATTAAACCCAAGGTTCATAAATACTCTTAGAAGCCACGTATGCAAGACCGGATGATGGTTGTTTGTAATCTGTCCGAGAGCGCTTCCCGTCTGAGATATCATATCATACGATAAAACTCCCGGAAAAAGAACGAGAAATGCAGGCAACCACATTACAAAGATAAAAGCCCAAATAAATAGAAAAAGTATGCCGTCATCTATTCTTGCAATCTTTGCTTCAATCTTATCATTTAATCTGTAAAACCCGAAATGTTTTAGCTTCGGGAATATGCAAATAATAAAAATATTAACTGCTGAACATATCACGAAGCATAGCAAAATGCTCCAAAGATTGCCTTTATTAATGCTAAAGTCCTGTTCCTTTGTCATCGGCCCGACAATTGTGTAGGCGAGGCTATAGAAAAATGCTATTAGGACAGCCGATACTTTTTTACACATTCTCTCTCCGGAATTCAAATATTTTCCCCTCTTTCGGACTGAAACTAGCTTTCAGTCTTGGTCTTAATGCTTGTCACTTTTTCGCTCGTCACAAAGCACATGGATACAAGCAGCATAAAGGCTCCGGTACAGTTAAAATACTCGGCCTCCGTCATGTATATGGCAAACATGTACATCACCCATAAAACCGAATAGGAAGCACAGAAATGTTCTTTAAGATTTACAGGCTTTACAATAAAGCGCACAATATAAGAAACGTACCAAAGTATATACATACCACCGCCGAGGATGCCATATCTTACAAGGTTGTGAATAAAGTAATTGTGCGCCGAACCCGTTGACCAAACTCCGTCTCCGACGACATATTCCTCAATCGGATGACCCAAGAACTCAACTTGCTTCATGAACCAATTCATGATACCGATACGCCCCGAAGAAAAATTATCAAGCGCATTTATAATAGTTCCCGGCGGGAAATAATCCGTATCGCTTCCGTAGCTTGAAAGTGCCAGAATCGTATTTATGGTATGAAACTCATTGCCTATTTCTACCACTCCGTTACAAATCAGATATTTAAGCAAATAAGACAGGCTAAACAATGCAAGCATTCCCATGACACCTACCAGCGCAACAATTCCGATTCGTTTAACAGTTTCCTTTTTGCCCTTCTCGTGAAGAAAAATATAAATACCAAACAGCACAAACAAAAGTGCCAAATAAATACCCCTCACCTTAAAGATAAATACCGAAGCCAGCGGATAGAGCATTGCAACTAAGGAAACAATCATCAATTTTTTGTTTTTCTTTTTCCTAAAAAGTAAAAACAAAAATATACATGCCACAACTGCTGTCGCACAAGATTCGGCTGCCGTCGGTCCATTCAGAAAGTAGCCTCTGTATCTGCCGCCTACTTCTGAAATCGGGACCTCAATGAGTGACATCGTAAACACCTTTATGAAAGCAAAGTATATCCCAAGTGACAGAATTACAGCCAATTCTTCCTGATCCTCGTCCGAAAAATCCGTAAAGATGAGCGCCACAATGGGACATATAAGCGGGTACACGCTCGAATCTTCAAATATAGGAAAAATAATAGCTACCAAAAGGTAAAAGATTACCATCGGCGATTTGAACCTCTTAATGAGGTTGCCATATGGTCTATGTCTTAATAAATCAAGCATAAGCCCCAAGAACATAAACTGCATAATAGTGCGAAGCACCATGTATTTAAAGCAATCCACATCCAGAGTTGCGATGCGGTAATTCTTTATCTTGAAGTAGGCAACTCCTGCTACACCGGCCAAGATTGCATAAAGCCAGTTCTTCCAATCTTTTAAAGAAATTTTCCTGTACACCGCCAATATAACCATAAAAATTATAATGGCATAGTAAAGTTCAATATCCTTAAAAATCTGATACAACTTCTCAGGGGAATAAAACAGATGCAAAAACATCCGTGCGGAAAGCAAAAACAAAAAAATCCATCTGATTATCTTCTTAATTCCGAATGATTTTATCTTTTGAAACATAGAACTCCTTGCTGTTAATCGACACAAGCATATTACCTTTTTGCAAGATATCGGAAAAATAAACTATCATCAGCACTTCCGGAAAAGTTTAACCCCATAAATACTTTTTCATAAGGAACCGCTTCTTGTTCCAAGGCAATACCCGCTTGATAATAATTATATGTCTGATGCGTTACTCTTTTTAATTCCTCCAAAGGTGTAACGCTTCCAATCAGGATAATGACCAAAGTTGTAAGAACGACACAGTAATCTTTCGCCCTTTTTGCTTGCTTAAAGGTATCCATCACCAACAACATTAACAGCAAAAGTGCCGGAATTGATGCGCGCATGCAAAAATCACACCCATCTCCTACCTCTATCCAGGGACACACAAGTAAGACTCCCCCACACAGCCAATACAATGGATTTTTGTATTGATATTTGTAAATTGCAAACAAATATACAACCACATCAAGAATCACAAATAGGGCATACATTGCTATCCGACCCTTTATTGAACCGGCAGTCTCGGTTGTTGCATTGGCGCCCATTGCCGAAGCATTTGCAACCTCATACATAAAGGTTATTATTCCAATGCAACCGCCACCTAACACGTTCGAAAATGTGAAAAGCTTTGTCGCACGTATGAAATCTGCAAACTTTGATTTTTTCTTTTCAACATGTGAGGTTTCCAAGTCACTCGCAGCATTGTCGTGAATATTTCTTATAATTTTAAACACTACAAATGGTAACATTCCGACAAACGGAAACGTGCAGGATAGCAGTCCACAACTCCACAAGAAAACGATATGACGATTATCTTCCTGCTTCATAATCATCAGTGTAATAA
>CAVJJQ010000075.1:0-3798 GCA_963649755.1 bacterium
ACCTTGCGAGTTATAAAGAAGATTAAGCCTTTCTTCATACTCGGCTGCATATCCGCTCGCTTCACCGCTTATGAGATTTTCGGATGCTTCGACAAAGGTTAATTCTTTTAAACCGCCGGTAAGGATGATTGCAAGCATTACGGCGGCAATTAATCCGTATCGAATCGGGACTTTTAATTTCAGATTGTTGCTTCCTTTTTGTACAAAAAATCCTATCCAATAAAAGACTACTGAAAAGCTTATCAATATGAAAGCATAGTAAATAACGGCAATCGCACGGATTGGTCCGATGGAATTCATGGTATAAAACGGTGGACACGACATGGATGCGAAAAGCCCGTAAAAGAATCCTGTAAAAAGAATGGGATGCGAGAAAGAAGAAGTTTGCAATCTGCCTGAATCTTTACATCTTTTAATGATTTGATAAACAACAGGTATCAGAAGGATAAAGGCCAGTAACCACCAAAGCCTGGCCCAGATGTAGGTATACTTAAATCCCTGAATAAGCGACTTTGCCACTGCTTTCCATGCGGGGATTTTCCACATGCCGTCCTGACGGACTGAGTTTCCGGGCGCAAGGGCACTGAATGCAAAGGAAACGAGTAAAGTCAGTGATATGAAAGATAAGCCTATGGCTTTTTTCTTTTTACGGGTAATTTGAAAAATCGTGATTGTCAGCAGTAATATCATGCAGGGCAGGAGTGAAACGTAGTTACCTCCGCCGAGGAAGATGGCAAGTAGGAAAAGGGGCAGAAGAGTTATTTTCTTTATCCCTTGCATATAGCGCAGTACCAGGCCAAAGAAGAACAGGGTAACGGCGAAGAATCCCGTGTAATACATGGAGCCGTTGTACCAGTAAAAGCTGTCGCTTCTGTAGGCAACTGTTTGAACGCACATAAAGCTCATCACGGAGGATACGGTGATCCATTCGCCGATGCTTGCGGACAAGAGTTTACAAAGCAGGGGCTTCAGCAAAAAGAAAATTCCTCCGCAAAGTAATAGTATGATCACAAGCGGCACGAAGTGATAGGCATTGATTGAAAAGACATTCGGAGCAAGATGCATGAGTAAAAGCCCCGAGTAAGAGCCCTGCCAGGTAAGATAGGTTTCTTTAACACCGGTAAGAGCAGTTTTCAATGTTTGAACGATACTGTGTGTCGATTCCCAGACGAGGTGTGTTTCAGCACCGTAATAAAAGTCATCCCCGGTAGGGTAACTGTATCTGCCGAGCAGGATTAACGGAATAAGGCTTAAAATCAGTACAGTTAGACTAATATATGGGATGAATTTTGAAAATTTTTTGTTCATGGATAAAATCCTTTCGGAATCGGTTCTAAGGGAAAAGCCATTTGAACCGTGCAACATTTATTCTAATCTATATTGACTGAAAAAGCGAGAATGAAAGCCTGCCGGCATCCTTGCCCTAAGCTAAGGCAGATGCTACAATTAAGCGAGTTAAGAAGCAAAATATAAAGTTTAAATTTCGAGATATTTAGTTAACATCCGGGAGTAATTTTTTGAAGATAAAGTTAAAGGAATACATGCCATTTATATTAATATTGGTCCTTGGTGCAGTACTCAGACTTGCATATCTGGGCACGGTACCGCACGGAATGCATCAGGATGAAAGTATGGCGGCCTGGGATGCTTATGCCTTGTACCATGAGGGTATAGATTCCGGCGGACATCCTTTCCCTGTTTACTTCTGGAATTGGGGCGATGGACACAGTCCTTTATATGTATGGTTGATTGTTCCTTTTGTTGCGCTTAACGGAGGGCATGTAAATTCATTTATCAGTCGACTTCCGCAGGCTATAGTCGCTATACTGACACTTATAGCCGTCTATGATTTGATGAAGAGATTGTTCAACAAGAAGTTAGGCCTTATCGCTATGTCTCTGTTGGCAATCTGCCCCTGGCATGTCATGATGGCTCGGTGGGGGCTTGAGGTAGATATAGCACCGGGTTTCCTAATCTTTGGGTTGTATTTCTTCGTAAGAGGACTGGATAATAAAAGGTTTTTGCCTCTGTCAGCTTTATGCTATGGGCTTGTGCTTTACTGCTATGCCGTCATGTGGCCGGTAGTTCCTGCAATATTGTTGATACAGGGTGTTTATTGCTTTTACCATAAGAGGTTAACAATAAACAGATATACGGTTGTTTCGGTGATTATTTTGTTTTTACTTGCGCTTCCGTATATTTTATTTATCCTGATTAACTATGATATTATCCCTGAAATAGAATTGCCGTTTATAAGTATTTCTAAAATGCCATACTTTAGAGGCGGTCAAATCGGACATAGTTTCTCTGCACTTTGGTCGAATTTAAAGACTACTCTCAGACTTTTGATTTTTCAAGACACCGGTGCACCGCAGGATATCCTTCTTCCGTGGGGTTTGTTTTACGATATCGGCAGGGTATTCATAGTAATCGGTGTGGTTTGTGTGCTGGTTAATACCGTAAAGGCATTTGTAAAAAAGGAGTTTTCAAATGTTTTCTTTCTCTTTTCATCGCTTTGCGGAGGTCTCGTAAATGCGTTAATCGTTCAGGCAAGCCTTCATCAGGTGGATGCGCTTTTCATACCGCTTGTATTGGCTGAGGGTTATGGTATTTATGAGGTATTGAACTTCATTAAAAAGAAAAATGTTGTTGTATGCAGAGTATTTGCAGGTGTGGTAACTGCGATTTACATCGTGTGCCTCGTTCTTTTTCAAAAGGATTACTACACGACATATCAGGAGACGGCGGATGCCTACCTTGCTGCCGGAGTTGAGGAATGCCTGGAAGACGCACTCGCCGCCTGCAAGGAGAAGGGTATCGCTAATATAACCGTGGAGCAGGCCGCTCAGTGGACGAGACTCCTTCTTTTTACTGAAATTCTGCCGTCGGATTATCTGTCCACGGTTGAATACGACGAGGATATGTATCCGGCACCGTGGTCGTTTGTGTATGACGGTATAAGGATTCAGACGAGAATAGTTTACGACGAAATCTCGACTGACAGCATTTATATCATATATTTCACGGATGAAGAGAAATTTAAAGACGATTTCGATTTGACGAGATATTACGATTGGTATGTATGCATACCGAAAGAAAACTCTTAACGGGAGATAAAGTTGCAAAAGAAGTTTGATGTAAAAAAAACAATTAAATGCATAATATTGGGTCTAATGTGCTTCCTCTTGCTCTTTTGCATCGTAAAGTTATTCGTACCCTGCAGGACGTATGAATTCACCGGGGAAAGTGATTTTACCGAAGGGCAGGCAGAGGCCGGAAGAGTAGTATATGATTGCATATCGCTTCCGGTCGGCATCTATGTCTGCGAACTTTCATATGAGTGCGAAAGTGACAACAAGGCCACGGTAAATGTCAGAGATACAAGCGTATATTCGGGAGGACTTCTTTCGATAGGGGAGCCGCTTTATTCGGGACTTTCAAGTACGTCATTTGATTTTTATTTGTTTGAGTCAACAGCGTCACTTTCGGTAGTGGTTGATTACGAAGGTGAGGGGGCACTGTCCATAGGAAGCCTAAAGATTGTTGAAACGAATGGGATTTGGCTTCGGACGATAGTGATTTTGCTATTTGCATTTTTGGTAATTGGGGGAATTAAGCTTTTTAAAAAATATGATTCTTCACATGAGGACGGTGCGACGAGAAGGCTTGTTTTATTTGGAATTTTGGTCATTTCTTTCGTTGCCTCCATTCCTTATCTTTATGATGGGCTGATTACCGGAGCAGATCTCGGTTACCATTTGCAGCGTATAGAAGGTGTCAAGGATGCCTTGCTTACCG
>CAVJJQ010000075.1:4404-6953 GCA_963649755.1 bacterium
AGATACACCATGCCTCTGCCAGACGTATACAGGAAATGGGAGCTCAAATTCCTCAGCTCTTTCATCATTTTTGGATGAATGGGTCGCGAGGCAACAATGAAGGCGGAATGCAGTACTCACATCCGCTGGGAGTGGGATCATTTCTTTTTATAGCAGGCGTTATTTTTGCCGTTATGCTCTTTACAGGGGTGTTTAAGAAGGATAAAAGTCGTGAAAAGCATTTTGGCATAAGGGCTTTGGGGGTGTCTGCGATTACCCTATTCATGTCGACCTGCTATTTCCCCTGGGATTATATACAGGATACTTCAAGTGTTGCGGCAAGCTTAGTGAGCTCGCTTCAGTTTCCTAACAGGATGCTTGGCTACGGAACTGCGTTTCTGGTAGTTGTGGTAGGCTTCGTACTTTCGTATTTCAAAAAAGAAAAGGTTTCTTTCTATCGTATGGGACTTGTGGCGGTTTTAATCTTTCTCTCAACATCCTACATGTATCTGACGGATTCTTTGACTGCGGATGCCGACTACAAATATCTTTACAATGAAGAGGGTATGGGCTTCGGCTATATCTCAGGCGCCGAGTATCTGATATACGGAACTGATACCGAAAAGCTAACGTTTTCGCATCCTAAGGCGGATGAGAATATTACGATTACTGATTATGAGAAAAAGGGCTTAATGGTCTCTTTAAGTGCCATTAACGCCGGTGAGGAAGACGGAGAAATCCTGCTTCCGGTACTCATGTATAAGGGCTATGAAGTGACAAGTGGAGATGGTGTAACACTTTCGGACGGAGAGAATCACTTGATAAGTCTAAACATTCCCGCAGGCTTTGAAGGAAGCGTGACGGTTAATTTCACAGAGCCTGTATATTGGCGGCTCGCAGAGATTTTAACACTTATTACCTATGCGTTCTGCGTGTGGTTCTTTGTGCGTGATTTGGAACGGTCTAAGGCTGTAAAGGGAGGGCTTGCATCATGAAGAAAAGATTCCTTTATGTGATTGAGCTTGTCATCCTGGTAGTGTTGTTTATCATGTGTTTAAAAAAGGACGAAGTGTTACTTGAAATAATGGACGTGGAGTTTGAATTGGATGAAGAAACGGGGATTTATGTAAGTGAGGGTTACTCACTTCCGATTGGTACTTACACCCTTTCTGTAAAGTCTAATGATTCCGTTGGCGCGAAGATTGGAGCAATATACGGTCTTGAAATGACTGAAGGGAATTATCATGCCCTAAAGTGTAATGACGGACGCATTGCAGAGGGTGACACAGTTAAAGAGATAGATTTTTATGTGACAGGGAAGGTAAGCAGCGCTTGCATCAAGCTTCAGCCTTATGCAATGGGTGTATTCCCGGACGTTACTTTCAGCCTTGTAAAGACGGCTGGATTTAGTAGAATTCTGTTTGCGCTTGCGCTAGCAGTGTTTGCGGTACTTGATTACTTTATAAGTTTTCATAAGAAATTGGCGGAGAGAAGCGATTGGACTTTGGCTGTTAATGAGCTCATTCCTATCGGTATTACGCTGATGGCTCTTATTCCCTGTATGCTTGACTATCTGATAGCGGGCACGAATACTCTTACACTTCTTACGGAGACAGAGTATTTATTGGATGGGGATATAAGTTCGGTAAGCATAGTACATTTACTGTTTCTTTGGATACTGTGTCTTCTGAGGCTGATAGGCTTTAGTGTGATGGATGCCTACAAGCTGATGATTGTAGTTCTTGTGGTGTTGTTTGCCCTTTTAGGAAAAACCTTGCTTGGCAAGGTATCAAAGTGTATGGAATACCGGATGCTTGCCTTGGAATTTTGTATGTTAAATCCGGTTTCTTTATATCTGCTTTATACGAAGGCTACAATAATAGCGTATATCGGGCTTGAGATTGTATTGATCGGCGTTTGCATGGTCGCCATACCGATGATTTCGAAAAAAGAAGCGAGCAGATATCATGCTTGGATTGTCTTTGCCGTTACACTGGTTCTTGTTTTTGCCTGCATATATTTCATGGATGACCTTACTATTTCGTCGAATGTTTATTATTGGTACGACGAGGCGGCCTTTATGGTGGGAGGTTGATGCGGATGAGATTGATGATTTTACTGATATGCAGTCAGATTTTTACCTTGATTTCAGCAACCTTCATGTTCATGGTGCTTTTGTCCGGAGGGTTAAAAAAGCTTGATAAAAAGGGATTATTAATGTCTTTAGCCGGTGCAATCATTTACATGCTCATTCCGTATCATGTATACATAGTGACAGCTGAGGTCAACAAGGCGGACATCATAGCATGGGCGGTATTCCCAATTCTGGTAGCCGCGGGAAAGTGTGTAAAGAGCGAAAAAGTTGCTGTAAAGATAGCCTCTATCATAGTGATGGGCGGCTGCCTCGGAATTATTGGCAGGGAAGATGGTTTTCTTTGTATCCTTATCGTATTCTTGTTGGTAGTGTTAAGTATTATTGAAAAAGATATTTGCTATGTACTTTCCGGTCTTTTTGGTCTGATATTTGCCTGCAAAACTTTTACCACCTGGAAACATTGGATCTTTGACGG
>CAVJJQ010000075.1:7227-14041 GCA_963649755.1 bacterium
TTTCTTTATCTGGTGTCTTTGATGGATTCGCCTGCAAGATTTTTAAATTATGCCTGCCTGATAATGTGTCCGCTTTTGACGGTCAGACTTTCGCAGTATTTATGTAAGGATATGGAAAATGACAAATAAAAAGACGTCAAAAATAATTATTTCAATAATTTTCGGCATGATTTTGAGCCTGATTAATACCTACGGCTTTTATGCAAGTAAGAAGTACAATACATTTCTGTATAGCGGAACCTTTCTTGAAAAAATCAGCCTTCCTTGGGTGATTTTGGGGATTATATTGTTTACCCTCTTTGCATTGCTTGCTTACGCAGGATTCTCTTTCCTGAGCGGTAGGAAGGCTGTATCACTAGGAAAAGAACTTAAACTCAAGCGATGGCAGTATTTTCTGATTTTCAGTGCCGTAATATATGTGATTTACGTTATTTATCTCATCGGTTGCTATCCCGGTTTCTTTAATTATGATATGGGAAATCAGCTCATTCAGGTGATGTATGATACTCCGATAAATACGCATCATCCCCTGCTTCACACCCTTATCGGAAGCTGGGTCATCATGCTTGGGTATCACATAAAAAGCATAGATTTAAAATTCGGAATCTTTCTTTATAATGCCGTTCAGATGGCGATTTGTGCTGGATGTTTCGGATATACGCTTGCGTTTCTTTATACACAGCTTAAAAGAAAGCTCGTACTCATTTTGGCAGGCACATTTTACCTATTTTGTCCGCCGATAGTCATGTTTGCAATGAGCACCACAAAGGACGTGTCATGCTATGCGTTTATGACGGTTGCATGTGTTTGGCTTTTTGAACTATATGAGAAAATTTTCAGGAGTGAACTTATAAAGAAATACGAGTGGGGACTTACGTGTGCATTTGTCGTGCTCACCTGCCTGCTTCGCAATAACATCGTATATGCTGTTCCGTTTGCGGGACTGATTGCAATATGTTTGATAAAAAAGAATCGTATTAAGCAGCTTGTATTCTGGCTTTGCTGTTTAATACTGCCGCTTACGATTAATAAAGGACTTGCCTTAGTGACAGGTGCGGCATCCGGAAGCATAGCGGAAGCGATGTCGGTCCCTTTTCAACAGATTACAAGGCTTTACATTGAAGAAGGCGAAGATGCGTTCACCGAGGATGAACTTGAATATTTGTATACGATTGTGGACAGGGAGTGTTTCAACTATTATGACCCGATAATCGCAGACAATATGAAGACGTCTTTTTGGCAGCATATCGATGTAATCGAAGGAGATATGGGGAAATTCATCGGGTTTTGGATTAAAAAGGGAATCGAGTATCCCAAGTGGTACATTGAGGCGTTCCTAGACAATACCTATCAGGCCTGGTACCCGTTTACAATATTGCATGATACAAAAAACACACGTTATTTTGATGTTACCGGATGGAATGAGGAGTACGCAAATCCACGCATTCCTGCACTTTACTCGTTCTTTTTAAAAATTTGGCAGAATGACTATCAAACCTGGCCGGTGGTAAGGCTCTTCTTTACTATCGGTACAATGTTTGTTTCTCTGATTACTGCATTCTTTTATGCAATATGGAAAAAGGATAGGGTAGCACTTGTACCGTTTATATTCACACTTCTGGTGTGTGCAACCTGCATGCTCGGACCGGTGTCGGATCTGAGGTATTATTTGATACTGTTTTACATGTTTCCGGTTGTTATTACGTATATTTTTAGCAGAAGAGCCTGACAAAGGCTGATTTCGATTTTGAAAGTGTAACGGGGTGCCAATGAAATCTCTTTTAAAGAAAATAAATTCATATCCTCTTTGGATTCTCGGAATTCCGTATCTTTGCGTCCTTTTTGCTCCCTTAGTATATCTTTATATCAGAGATGGTGCGGGAAGCGCGGTATTTCAGGTACACGATCAGCTCGATGAAACGATACTTAACTATTACTTTAGTGCAAAGTATTTCGGATGTGATACTTTTGAACAGGTGATGTGCGGGCTTCCAAAGGCAGGGCTTAAACCGTTCGGATATTTCTTTTTGTCATTGTATGTCATATTTGACATTTACACGGCTTTTCTGATTCAGTATTTTATAGTCATAATCACCGCATTCTTTGGGATGTACTTTGCTATTAAGGAGATTACAAAGGGCAGTTTGTCTGCGTTAATCGGTGGAGCACTGTTTGCTTTGATTCCCTTTACACCTATTTACGGGAATGTATCTGCAGGAACCGGGCTTATAGTCTATGTGGTTCTTAAGGTGCGAGACAAGAAGGGCTCAGCCTTAATAGTTCCGGAACTGCTGACCGTTTTCTATGCTTTGACCACAAGCTTTGCCTTATCCGGTTGGGCTGCGATTACGGTACTGTTTGTTTATGTGATAACTTGTTTAATAAGGAACAGGAAAATGCCTGTTCAAGAGCTTTATATCTTTGCAATACTTATTTGCACTTATGTGCTTTCAAATTTAGATTTATTTGCGGAGGTCTTTGGTGCAGATTCTTACGTAAGCCACCGTACTGAATTCAATCTTGGAACATCTGATGGAAAATTTTGGGAGCTCTTTAAAAATGCACTTTTTTCCGATACCTATTTTAAAGAGGCACTGACCTATCATCGCTGGATTTACATTCCGGTGTTGATTGCTGCGATTTTATTGATTATTAAAAAGCCGGTTCGCGAGCGGTTTGGGAAAGCATTTCTTGTTGTTTTTGCAATGATCCTCTCTTTGACGGCATTGAATGCTTTCTTTTCAACCGGTTTTGCATACAGACTGCAGCATTCGTTTGAAGGAATATTAAGTTCATTTAACTTTACTCGATTTTACTATTTTGTGCCGGGGCTTTGGTATATACTGGCGGGGATTTCCCTGGCTGTTATCATTGAAAGTTTTGATATTTTAGGCTATTTAATCAGTGGTATTATTTCGATTGCGGCGTTCTTTATACTTATAAAAAATCCGGACGGAACCTTTTATCAGAATATCAATCAGATAAATAACGGCTCGGCAGTCACAGGTTATGTGACCATGAGAAATCTATATGATGAAGAATTGTATTCCGAGATTGATGAGGCTATCGGACTTGACAATAGTACCTATCGCATCGCTCATATCGGCATAAGTCCGGTCGGGTCCTTGGTGAACGGATTTTATACGATTGACGGGTATTCGAATAATTATCCGCTTTCCTATAAGCTTGAATTTAGAGAAATAATTGCAGGTGAACTTAAGTTAAACGAGTTTAATCGAACCTATTTTGATGCTTGGGGATCGAGATGTTACATTTTTTATCATGACTATGGCATCAACTATATGTACAAAAAGGGCGATGCCGAGCCGATAACGGATTTACATCTTGATTTCGACGCACTTGGAAAAATGAATGTAAAGTTTCTTTTTACGGCGGGAGAAATAACGGATTGCGAGCAGTACGGGCTTGAAAGCCTCGGGTACTTTGAGACAGATGAAAGTTATTTTGGAATATATGTTTATAAAATTGAGGAGTGACAACTCATGTTTAAGACAGAGAGACTGATTGTGGATAAAATTTTGAAACATAGTTGGCTGATTGCTTTTGCGGTAATCACTCTGCTTTCAGGGGTAATTAGGTACTATGGAAGGACATACGTTTCGGCGGATATGGAAACATTTTTACTTCCGTGGTATGACCAGATGAAGATGGCCGGATTTAAAGGCTTGGCCGAGCCTATGGGTAATTATAATATCCTCTATCAGGAAATAATGCTTTTATTGACAATACTTCCCTTTAAACCCTTGTATTTGGTAAAGAGTGTTTCCATTTTGTTTGATTACCTTTTGGCTCTCTTGGCAGCTATGGGGGTATGCAGCTTAAAGAAAGAAAAATATAATTCGCTTGACTTTCTTTTGACATATTTTGTCGTTCTGTTTCTGCCGACAGTTGTTTTGAACTCAGCCTTTTGGGGGCAGTGCGACGGCATATATACATTTTTCATTATCCTTGTCGTATTCTTGCTGTACGGAAAGCGATATAGGAGCGCATTTCTGCTCCTGGGAATTGCATTCGCATTCAAGGTTCAGACGGTATTCATAGTTCCGTTTATACTTTATCTTTACATTTTAAAGAAGGATTTTTCACTTTTAAACTTTCTTTGGTCGGTTTTGAGCTTTTGGGCATGCGGAATACCGGCATATATTGCGGGACGAGGCATCTTTGGCGCCTTTGAAGCTTATGTATCGCAGGTGGAAGCAAGCGGAGCGATGTGGTTTAATTTCCCGAGTTTCTGGCGAATGGTCGGCGGCGATCCGGCCAGACTTTCAACCTATGCGGTTGCGTTGACAATAGTGCTTCTGGGTATGGGGCTTTTGCTGCTGTATAAGCAAAAAGCTGCGTTTTCATGGAAAGAAGAATATTTTCAGTGTGCAGTACTGACGGTATGGACTTGTACCTTGTTCTTAAGCAATATGAGGGATCGATACAACTATCCTCTTGATATTTTATTGATTGTGCTGTGCTTCATAAATGTAAAGTTTATGCCTTTTGCTATTGTCTCAATTTTGCTTAGCATGAAGGGATATTGTATTTATTTGTATCCTGAATTGGGTGAAAGCCTGACGTATTTTGACAGCGTTGCAATGTTTGTGGCATGGATGGCGTTTACATATGGATTTTTCACAAAGAAAAAAGATTTTAGAGTGAGCAGAGTACAAGCGGATGAATAAGATTTCGGGTATATTGATAAAAATTTTTCATTATATGTTTCTGATTCTCATGGCTTTTCTTTTTATGTGTTCCGTGTTTGTGACTGCAACGCATGAGCACTTTGAAAACGGAGGGGTTCAGGAATTTGCCAAGGTAACCTTAAACAATATCCCGCTTACTCTTGTTTTGTTCCTCTTGGGACTTGCGGTTGTGTTCTTGATTGTGTGGGCTTCCGATCTTTGTCTTAAAAAGCATGATATCAATACCCGGATACCGGCTTTTATTGTAAGTGTTTTGACAGCCTTTCTTGCAATCCTCTGGATAAGCACGACCGACATAATTCCGGGAGCTGATCAGGCGTTCTGCGTACAGTACGCAAGTGCGATAAATAACGGTGATTACTCGGCTTTTGAAAAAGGACATTATCTTTCAAACTACCCACATCTGTGGGGAACGATTGCGCTTTTAAGAATTCTGTTTAGACTTTTCGGAGATGGAAACTATGATGCCTTTAGGTATTTCACGGCATGTACACTTCCTGTTCTGGTCTATTCGGGGTACAAAGTAACTTCAATATTATCGGAAGGCAACAAAAAGGCAGAAATTTTCTATCTGCTTGCCATGCTTTTTAATTTTCCGATGTATTCATATGTGTTGTTCGTTTACGGAGATCTGGCAGGACCGGCCTTCGGTTTTTGGGCACTTTGGATGTTCCTTGAATGTTTGGAAAATCCTAAGGTTTACAAGGTGATCATATTTGCCATTTCGATGTTTTTAGCCTTCGCACTCAGGAAAAACGTGGCTATTTTTGCAATAGCTATGATAGCGGTATTAGTACTCAGAATGATAAAGAAATTTAAGGTTAAAGACTTACTTCTTTTAGCACTTATCGTGGCTTCAATCTTACTGAATACCTCGATTATAAAGCTTTTTTTTCTCCCCGAGAAACTTGATGAATCGAACTCGGTGCCTGCTGCAGCATGCATAGCGATGGGATTTAATTGGGACAATGGTTTTGCCGGCTGGTATAATTATTACGAGCTGAATATTTTTGCCGAAAATGATTCGGACACTGAGAAGGCATCGGAAGCGGCGATGGATGATATAAAAAATGTCTATATTCCGCTCTATATTCACAATCCGAAATATTGCCTTGAGTTTTTCTTTAATAAGATAAACTCCCAATGGCAGTCACCTATGTACCAGGGTATTGTCTCAAACAATCTTCTTTATGGTGAACAGAATGACTTTGTAATGTCGGTTTATACCGGCACTTGGGGAAAGATTCTTGATATTTTCATGAAGGCATATCAGATGCTCATGTATTTCTTCGCAACTGTGCTTCTTTTTGTAAACAGAAAAAGAAATCTGCCTTTCTCATGGTATACACCACTTATAGCAGTGTTCGGAGGCTTCATCCTATCAATGTTCTGGGAAGCAAAAGGCAGATATATCTTGCCGTATTTCTTTTTACTGATTCCGTTCTTTGCAATTGGTGTGGTAAGAGTTTTTGATATGGGATTGCATTTTGCCGGAGTTAAGAAGAGCGATGCTGTAAACGATGATTAATGCTATTCAATACTCGTACCACAGAGGTACCTGTTATAGAATCGGCAACTCCTTTGAAACTCAATTTCGGACTCTCCGGAGCTCAATTGTAATTTTCCCAGTCGGTTAGCGATACCGTTCCGTTTTCGTTTGCAACAAGCAGTCCGTCTGTTATAAGGCAATCCAACACATATCGATAATTTTCTTCTCCCAAGATCATGTCGGCCCAAATCCAGCTTGAATACTCAAGCCTTTCTTTTTCCTTCTTTTGATAACAGCATATTTCCTGATAAATATACTGTTTCAAACTGTAAATGTACTTTTCATTTTGCGGCTTTTCGATTCCTGCCTTTTCACAGAAGCTGTTAATGAGAGTGTACTGCGCCAGGGCTTCGGGTTGGCCCCAGACACCTATTACGGCGTCATATGCGGGAATCGGGTCCGAAATCTTCTCTATCTCTTCCGAAAGGGTTTCTTTATCCGTGCCCTGCTCGTACATTTCTTCGATATCGTTGAGCTTAAGTCTGAATGCGGCAAATTCCTTAATCTGATTAAGGTGCGTTTCTACAATGGACAAAACATCCGAAACAGAGCA
>CAVJJQ010000076.1:0-13212 GCA_963649755.1 bacterium
TGGCCGAGCGAAGCGAGGACGGAGAGGGCGAGGACGGCGTGAGAGTTTCGCAAGCAAAGCTCTTTTTAGACGATTGGGTATTTCATTTTTTAAGTAAAGAGTGTAGAATTGATTTGTCGATAATTCATATCGTGGATGTGGAAAGTTCTTTTTCACATTTATTTTTCCAAGTAAAATTTCTTTTACGACAGGTATTTTTTATTTGTCACATCAAAAATTCCGTGTTACGATTACGGTGAAAGTGGGGTTATGGAAGAAGGTAAATTTAAGGGTACAAATAACGAAAAACGGTTAAACAAAATCATTGATGATATGACTTTATTTGATGACGGCTCTCATATCATATATGTAAATGGAAGCTATAAGGGTGAGGGCGATTTAGCCAAGCTTATAGAGGATTTTCATCAGAAGAATCCTGCAAATATGCATTACAAAGTTTTATCGGACGGGGTTAAGCATTTCAAAGAAAAAGAGGAAGGGCGTGAAACTATGTGTGATTCGGTTGAAAAATATGCAGAAGAAGTTAGTCAGGAACGAGTGGGGAAAGAAATGTCAGAAAGTGTAAAAAACCTTATGGAGGGTATGCATATTTCAATGGAGCAGGCTATTAAGTTGTTAGGACTCAAAGGAACTACCAAGGATTATGTGCTGTCGCAACTTAAGAAGTAATATGAAAAAGGAGATATTTAAAAGCATTTGCACCGTAATCCTGTCGGTAAACCTGCTTTCTTTGACGGGATGCGGACAATACGTATATCCTGAGGAATCGATAAAATCAAGCGTCTATCAGGCGGTTAAGAATGTATCGGATAAGCTTACAAATGTAAGCGAGTCCGTTTTGAATACATACAGGGAGACAAGCACGGCGGAAGACAAAAAGCCGATTCCCGCAAAGGCGAATCAGGAAAGGTTCAAAGACTGCTACGCTTATTCAACGCTTACGGAAGAAGAACAGATTGCATATTCTGAGATTTATGACTGTGTAACGGATTTTGAAGAATCGGCTGTTCTGACTACAGAGGATTCAGATGTCATAACTGCGGCTTTTGAAGCAATTTTAGCCGATTACGGCGGAATCTTTTGGATGGACGGATATGGGTATACCAGTTGGACCGACAGTGTTACGAATGAGGTCCTGTATATCGAAATTGAGCCCAATTATACGATGACGGAAGAGGAAAAATCTGCCTATCAGTCGGAAATCGATACGGAAGTAAGCAATATATTGGCAGGCCTTCTTAAAGACGCGGATGACTACGGAAAAATAAAGTATTTTTACGAGACTTTAATAAAGAACGTAGAGTACGACAAAGAGTCCACTCAAAATCAAAATATCATCAGCACCTTTATAAACAAAAAGACGGTATGCAAGGGATATGCGAATGCGATGCAGTATTTGCTTGAAAAAGTCGGTATTCCCTGCACTATAATAACGGGATATGCAAACGGAGAGTCCCACGCTTGGAATCTGGTAAAACTTGACGGGGATTTCTATTACACGGATACAACCTGGGGAAATCCGAAATTCCTAGACGGAAGCAAGCCCGAAGGTTATATTGATTACAAATATTTAAATGTAACGACCGAGGATATAGAGAAGACTCACGTAAGTGCGGAAGACTTCGTACTTCCGGAGTGCACGGCAAGCAGTGATAACTACTATGTACGGGAAGGCCTTTACTTTGATACGTTTGATGAAGATATCGTAGGAAACATAATTTCCGATGCCTATAGCGCAAATAAAACTTTTGCGTCGGTGAGATTTGCGGATTCGTTTAGCTTTACTTCCTGTGTTGAAGATTTCATTGACAATCAAAAAATATTCGATTATTGTCCGGGGTTAAGCGGCATTTCATACACCGAGGACAGTGACAATAACATTTTTACGGTATTTTTTGCATAAAGATGAGCTTACGCGAAAAAAAGTGTTGACAAAGTTAAATAGTTGTATACAATAATACAATATAAAAAGACAAAGACGTCGATTTATTTCGGCGTCTTTGTCTTTTTTACTGTTACGAAAACTTCGTTTTGTAACAGTAAAAAACGCTCCGCGAGGATGCGCACTCGCGCGTAGAAGAATATGTCGCAAGCGACCGCGCTCGGCGCCGGAATTTCGCAAGCGAAATTCCTTTTTTAATTTAAATTACAACCATATTTCAGAGGATGAAGGAGAAAAAATTATGTGTTCAATCATGGGTTATTTAGGCACAAGCCTAACCAAGGATTCCTTGAAACCGTTTTTTGACGAAACGATTTCGAGAGGACCCGACATGCAGAAAATCGTGGAATTCGACGGAGGAGTGCTCGGCTTTGAAAGACTTTCCATCATGGGGCTTTCTGAAAGCGGCATGCAGCCTTTTTCTTTAAACAATAATATGGTTGTTTGTAATGGTGAGATTTACGGTTTTAAAAAGATAAAAGAAGAACTGAAGAAGGAATATACATTTAAAAGCGAGTCGGACTGCGAAGTGCTTCTTCCGATGTATGAAAAGTATTCGACCGACATGTTTGTACGTCTGGATGCGGAGTTTGCCTGTGTTATTTATGATGCGAAAAAGAAAACGCTTATAGCAGCCAGAGATCCGATCGGAATAAGACCTCTTTTCTACGGTTATCCCAAGGACGGAGAGATTATTTTTGCAAGCGAGGCAAAGAACCTTGTAGGCTTATGCGATAAAATCTATCCGTTCCCTCCCGGATATTACTATATTGAAGGAAAGTTTATTCCTTACAGAGACGTCACAAGGGTTACGGAGTACGTAAAGGATGACATCGAAGTCGTTTGCAAAAACATCCACGACAAACTTGTAAAGGGAATCGAAAAAAGACTTGATGCGGATGCACCGCTTGGGTTCCTGCTTTCGGGAGGGTTGGACAGCTCACTTGTATGTGCGGTTTCCGCAAAACTTCTTAAAAAGCCTATCAGAACCTTTGCCATAGGAATGAGTACCGATGCAATCGATTTGAAGTATGCAAAGGAAGTTGCCGATTACATTCACTCGGATCATACGGAGGTAATCATCACAAAGGATGACGTCATCAAGGCTCTTCCCGAAGTGGTTCATTTACTCGGAACCTTTGATATCACCACCATAAGAGCTTCAATCGGTATGTACCTTGTATGTAAGGCAATTCACGAGACGACCGATATCAGGGTCCTTATGACCGGAGAAATTTCGGATGAGCTGTTCGGATATAAATATACCGATTTTGCTCCGAGTGCCGAGGAGTTTCAGAAGGAAGCGCGTAAGCGAGTCAAAGAGCTTTACATGTACGATGTGCTCAGGGCAGACAGGTGCATTTCGGTTAACTCAATAGAGGCTCGTGTTCCTTTCGGAGATCTTGATTTTGCTTCTTATGTAATGAGCATCGATCCCGAAATGAAGCTAAACAAATACGGAAAAGGAAAATATCTGTTAAGACATGCGTTTGAAGGCGATTACCTTCCAAAAGACATTCTGATGCGTGAGAAGGCTGCTTTTTCCGATGCGGTAGGTCATTCAATGGTGGATTACTTAAAGGAATATGCAATTAGCCTGTATACGGATGAAGAGTTTGAAGAAAAAAGAAAGAAGTATACACACGCAATGCCGTTCACAAAAGAATCTCTTCTTTACAGAGAACTTTTTGAAAAATACTATCCGGGTCAGGCAGAAATGATTAAGGATTTCTGGATGCCAAACAAAGAGTGGGAGGGCTGCAACGTAGACGACCCTTCGGCAAGAGTTCTTTCAAACTACGGAGACAGCGGTAAGTAATCAGGATAAAGGATAAGGAGTCAAAGATGGTTAAGTATGTATTTGTTACGGGCGGTGTTGTTTCGGGTCTCGGAAAGGGAATTACGGCGGCATCCCTTGGAAGACTTTTAAAGGCAAGAGGGTATCATGTGACCATGCAGAAGTTCGATCCCTATATAAATGTGGACCCGGGAACCATGAACCCCATTCAGCACGGCGAAGTTTTCGTGACGGATGACGGAACGGAAACGGACCTTGATTTGGGTCACTACGAGAGATTTATAAACGAAAGCCTCGATCACAATTCAAATGTCACGACCGGCAAGATTTACTGGTCGGTTTTAAATAAAGAACGCCACGGTGATTACGGCGGAGGCACCGTTCAGGTAATTCCTCATATCACAAACGAAATAAAAGACAAATTTTATAAAGCAAAGAACCCGGACGAAGAAACCATTTCAATCATAGAGATAGGCGGAACGGTAGGTGATATCGAGTCTCAGCCTTTCCTTGAGGCTATCAGACAGTTCCAAGCTGAGGTCGGAAGGGAAAATGCAATCATCATTCAGGTTACTCTGATTCCCTACTTAAAAGCTTCGGGTGAGATGAAGACAAAGCCCACCCAGACAAGTGTAAAGACGCTTCAAAGTCAGGGACTCTGGCCCGATATACTGGTTTGCCGTTCGGATTATCCGATTGACGACCATATGCGTGAGAAAATTGCGCTGTTCTGCAACGTAAAGAAGGAACACGTCCTTCAGAACCTGGATGCGAAATCCCTTTACGAGGTTCCGCTTTTAATGGAAAAAGAAAACCTTGCGGGTGCTGTTTGCGAATGCTTAAATCTTCCCTGCCCCGAACCCGATTTAAAGCAGTGGATGCAGCTTGTATGGGATTTTGAAAATCCCCAGCACAAGGTAACCATTGCAATCGTCGGAAAGTATGTGGCTCTTCACGATGCTTACTTAAGCGTTGTTGAGGCCTTGAAGCACGGCGGAATAGCAAATAAGACCGAAGTAAACATCAGATGGGTCGATGCGGAAGAACTTACCAGAGAGAACTTTGCAGAATATTTACATGATGTAGACGGAATTTTGGTTCCCGGCGGTTTTGGTCAGAGAGGAACGGAAGGAAAGATTTTGGCCTGCGAATATGCCCGCACCATGAAGATTCCGTATCTTGGTCTTTGCCTCGGTATGCAGCTTGCTATAGTTGAGTTTGCAAGAAATGTATGCGGCTTAAAGGATGCGGCAAGCATCGAGCTTGAGCCAGACACCAAGAATCCGGTTATCCATATACTTCCGGACAAAGAAGGCATTGAGAATATAGGAGGAACTTTAAGACTCGGAGCTTATCCTTGTGTTCTTTCAAAGGACACAATAGCTTACAAACTGTACGGAAGCGAAAAGATTTCGGAAAGACACAGACACAGATACGAAGTAAACAATGATTACAGAGAGATTCTTACAAAGAACGGAATGGTTCTTTCGGGACTTTCACCCGACGGAAGAATCGTCGAAATGATTGAATTAAAAGAACATCCTTTCTTTGTCGCTACCCAGGCACATCCGGAGTTTAAGTCACGTCCGGATGCACCGCACCCGTTGTTTAAGGGGCTTATAGAGGCATCACTACAGAGGCAGGAGGAGAGCACTCATGAGTAACAATACTGAAAAAACCTTATACGATCCTTCTTTTGAACATGATAACTGCGGTATCGGCGCCATTGTTGACGTTCACGGCAGAAAGAGCCACAAAATTGTCGATGATGCCCTTAAGATTGTTGAAAATCTTGAGCACAGAGCCGGCAAGGATGCGGAAGGAAAGACAGGCGACGGTGTAGGTATACTTACCCAGATCCCGCACAAGTTCTTTGTACGTGTCTGCACAGAACTTGGCATTGACATCGGCAAAGAAAGAGAATACGGCGTCGGCATGTTCTTTTTCCCCAAGAACGAGCTTCAAAGAAGCCGTGCCATGAAGATGCTTGAAATCATCGTAAAAAAGGAAGGTCTTGAATTCCTCGGTTGGCGAAAGGTCCCTACGGAGGAAAACTGCCTTGGCGAAAAGGCGCTTTTGTCAAAGCCCGAAATCTATCAGTGCTTTATAAAGAGGCCGCAGGGGTTAACGGATGACCTTGCTTTCGACAGAAAGCTTTATGTCGTAAGACGTGTCTTCGAGCAGTCAAACGACAATACCTATGTGCCGAGTTTGTCGGGCAGGACGATAGTCTACAAGGGAATGTTTTTGGTAAATCAGTTGAGAATTTTCTTTAAGGACCTTCAGGAAAAGGATTACGAGTCTGCGATTGCCTTGGTTCATTCAAGGTTTTCTACAAATACGAATCCTTCGTGGCTGAGGGCTCATCCCAACAGATTTGTCGTTCACAACGGAGAAATAAACACTATCCGCGGAAACGTGGACAAGATGATTGCCAGAGAGGAAACCATGCAGACGAGCTGCTTTTCGGACGAAGACCTCACAAAGGTACTTCCCGTCATTGCACAGGACGGTTCCGATTCGGCAATGCTTGACAATGCCCTTGAGTTTATGATTATGGGAGGCTGCGATCCGGCACTTGCGGCTATGATACTGATTCCCGAACCTTGGGAACACAACGATACAATCTCGCAAAAAGAAAGGGATTTCTATCAGTATTACGCAACCATGATGGAGCCTTGGGACGGACCCGCTTCGATTCTTTTTTCGGACGGCGACTGCATGGGAGCAATCCTTGACAGAAACGGATTAAGACCTTCGAGATACTACGTGATGAAGGACGGAAGACTTATTCTTTCTTCGGAGGTAGGCGTGCTTACGTTAGATGAATCCGAGATTCTTAAAAAAGAAAGACTTCATCCCGGAAAGATGCTGCTCGTCGATACAAAGAAGGGCAGGATAATCGAAGACAGGGAGCTTAAGGAATATTACGCAGGCAGAGAGCCTTACGGCGAGTGGCTTGACAGTAACCTTGTCAACTTAAAGGACATAAAGATTCCGAATATCAAGGTACCCGCTTATTCGGATGAAGAGCTTGCACGCCTTCAGAAGGCTTACGGATATACCTATGAAGACTGCATGGATCAGATTTCTGCCATGGCGTTAAACGGAACCGAGGCAATAGGTGCGATGGGTGTCGATACGCCTTTGGCTGTTCTTTCAAAGCAGTATCAGCCTTTGTTTTATTATTTCAAGCAGCTCTTTGCTCAGGTAACAAATCCGCCGATCGATGCGGTTAGGGAGAAGATTGTTACGGCAACAACCGTTTATGTGGGAAAGAACGGCGATTTGCTTTCCGAAAAGCCTGAAAACTGCAACGTTTTAAAAATCAGAAATCCGATTCTTTCCGATCTGGACCTGTTAAAGATATCTCATTTAAAGAAGCCGGGTCTCAAGGTTTTAAAGGTTTCAACGTGCTATTACAAGAGCACTCCTTTAGAGAGAGCCATCGATCATTTGTTTGTCGAAGTCGACAGAGCATATAAAGACGGAGCAAACATATTGATACTTTCCGACAGAGGTGTCGATGAGAACCATGTAGCGATTCCGTCGCTTCTGTGTGTGGCAGCCGTTCACAACCATTTGGTTGATACAAAGAAATGCATGGCGATGTCACTTATTATGGAAACTGCTGAGCCGAGAACCGTTCATCACTTTGCAACCCTGCTTGGATACGGCGCCTGTGCGGTAAACCCTTACCTTGCACATGCTACAATCGCAAAGCTTATTAAGGACGGAAGCCTTGACAAGGATTATTATGCCGCAGCCGATGATTATGATAATGCCGTCATTCAGGGCATCGTAAAGATAGCTTCGAAGATGGGAATTTCAACCATTCAGTCTTATCAGGGAAGCAGAATCTTTGAGGCAGTGGGAATTTCGAAGAGTGTTATCGATAAGTATTTTGCAAAGACGGTATCGAGGATAGAGGGAATTACCCTTGACGATATCGCCAAGGCAACGGATGAGCAACATTCAAAGGCTTTCGATCCCCTTGGACTCTCATCCGATTTGACGATTGATTCTTTGGGGCGCCACAAGATGCGTTCCGGTAAGGAAGATCACAGATATAATCCCGCAACCATTCATATGCTTCAGACGGCGACAAGAGAAGGAGATTATTCCAAATTCAAGCGCTATACGGAAATGGTGGACCGCGAAGAAACCGGATATATCAGAAGCCTTATGGACTTTAACTTCCCCGAAAAGGGAATTGATATTTCCGAGGTTGAAAGCGTAGACGAGATTGTTAAACGCTTTAAGACCGGCGCAATGTCCTACGGCTCAATTTCCGAAGAGGCGCATGAAGCTTTGGCAATCGCCATGAATCACCTTCACGGCAAATCAAATTCCGGTGAGGGCGGTGAAAGCGATGAAAGACTTGAGAGCGCGGGAACAGACCATGACAGAAGCTCTGCCATAAAGCAGGTTGCTTCCGGCAGATTCGGAGTAACCAGCAGATATCTTTGCAGTGCAAAGGAAATTCAGATAAAGATGGCGCAGGGCGCAAAGCCCGGAGAAGGCGGACATCTTCCGGGAAAGAAGGTTTACCCCTGGATAGCAAAGACCAGACATTCGACACCGGGTGTTAGCCTCATTTCACCTCCGCCGCATCACGATATTTATTCGATAGAAGACTTAGCTCAGCTTATATACGATCTTAAAAACGCAAACAAGGATGCAAGAATTTCCGTAAAGCTTGTTTCGGAATCCGGAGTAGGTACCATTGCCGCAGGTGTTGCCAAGGCAGGTGCCCAGGTAATACTGATTTCGGGTTATGACGGCGGTACCGGAGCCGCTCCGATAAGCTCGATTCACAATGCGGGACTTCCGTGGGAATTGGGGCTTGCCGAAACACATCAGACCTTACTTCAAAACGGTTTGAGAGACATGGTCGTAATAGAAACAGACGGTAAGCTTATGAGCGGAAGAGATGTTGCCATTGCGGCAATCTTGGGAGCCGAGGAATTCGGATTTGCCACGGCACCCTTGGTAACGCTCGGCTGTGTAATGATGAGAGTCTGCAATCTTGATACCTGTCCCATGGGTATTGCAACGCAGAATCCGGAGCTTCGTAAGAAGTTTACGGGAAAGCCCGAGTATGTGGAAAATTTCATGCGCTTCATAGCAGAAGAATTAAGAGAGTATATGGCGCGCCTCGGAGTAAGAAAAGTCACCGAGCTTGTGGGCCGCACGGATCTCATTAAAAAGAAAGATTCTCTTACAGAGGGAGCCGATAAAATTTCTTTAGACAGGATTATAGGAGCAAAGTCCGATAATTGTACCTTCAATAAGGACAAGGCCTACGATTTCATGCTTTCAAAGCGCAAGGATGCCGTTCTTTTGACTAAAGAAAAGGGCCTTAAGGAAGCAATTGAAAAAGGAAAAACCATTGCAATTGAAACAAAGGTTTCAAATACCGACAGGACCTTCGGAACCCTTATAGGCTCGGAAATCACGAAGACTCATCACGAAGGTTTGAAGGATGATACCGTTACGATTAACTGTGTGGGAGCGGGAGGACAGAGCTTCGGAGCATTTATTCCGAAGGGACTTACACTCAACCTTACAGGTGATTCAAATGACTATTTCGGAAAAGGATTATCGGGCGGAAAGCTCATACTTCATGCGCCTTTAAATGCCGGTTACGATGCCGAAAACAACATAATCGTCGGAAACGTTGCTTTGTACGGTGCCACAAGCGGTGAAGCATATATCGCAGGTATGGCGGGAGAAAGATTTTCGGTAAGAAACTCGGGAGCCAAGTGCGTGGTCGAAGGCGTCGGTGAGCACGGCTGCGAATACATGACCGGCGGTGTTTGCGTAGTGCTCGGAAGCACAGGCAAGAACTTTGCGGCAGGTATGAGCGGAGGAATCGCTTATGTACTCGACGAGGACAATGCCTTGTACAGAAACTTAAATAAAGAAATGGTTCTGATGGAAAAGATAGAGCATAAATCCGACAAGACGGAGCTTAAGGAAATGCTTGAAAAGCACGTAAAATATACGGGTTCTTCAAAGGCAAAGCATATCCTTGAAAACTTTGACGAGTACCTTCCGAAGTTTAAGAAGATTATTCCCGCAGATTACAAGAGGATTGTTCTTTTGACAGAGGATTATATCGAAAAGGGCATGAATATCAATGAAGCGCAGATTGAGGCTTTCTATGCAAGCCTTAAGGAAAGGGCATAGGTGAGTAAGATGGGTAAACCTACAGGATTCTTAGAATACGACAGGAAAGATCAGACTACAACACCTCCGGAAGAAAGAATCAAGAATTTCAACGAGTTCCACCGAAGCCTTTCCATGGAGGAGCAGAAGCTTCAGGGAGCAAGATGCATGGCCTGCGGAGTACCTTTCTGCCAGGCGGGGATGATGATAAACGGAATGGCATCCGGTTGTCCGCTTCACAATCTCGTGCCCGAGACAAACGAGCTCGTATACAGAGGGAACTTCGAACAGGCATATATACGCTTAAAGAAAACTCACAGTTTTCCCGAATTTACTTCGAGGGTATGTCCCGCACTTTGCGAGGCAGCCTGTACCTGCGGCAACAACGGAGCACCTGTTGCAACAAAGGATAATGAAAAATTTATTATTGATTATGCCTACGAGCATGGACTTGTGAGCGAAGAAAAGCCAAAGGTTTTAACGGGCAAAACCGTTGCGGTTATCGGAAGCGGACCTTCCGGACTCGCGGTGGCACAGTTACTTAACAGCCGCGGACACAAGGTAACCGTGTTTGAGAGAAGTGACCGTATCGGTGGATTATTAAGATACGGAATTCCCAACATGAAGCTTGACAAACATCTGATTGACAGACGCATAAAGCTGATGGAAGAAGCGGGAGTTGAGTTTAAGACAGGTGTCAATGTCGGTAAGGACATTAAGGCTTCGAAAATAGAAAAGAAATTCGACAGAGTAGTTCTTTGCTGCGGAGCTTCCAATCCCAGAGATATAAATGCCGAAGGCAGGGATGCAAAGGGTATTTATTTTGCCGTTGATTTTTTAAAGGAAGTAAGCAAAAAGCTTATGGACTTGGATTACGATTCGGAAAAGTTGATTAATTCCTCGGATTTTTCTTTCGGCTCTCTTAAGGGGAAATCGGTAGTGGTAGTCGGAGGCGGAGATACGGGAAACGATTGCGTCGGCACAAGTATAAGACTTATGGCGGGAAACGTTGTCCAACTTGAAATGATGCCGCCTGCTCCTTTAAAGCGCCTTCCTTCAAATCCCTGGCCCGAATGGCCGAAGGTTTTAAAAACCGACTACGGTCAGGAAGAAGCAATTTATAAGTTCGGAAGCGATCCGAGAATATACAAAACAACCGTCAAAAAATTCATAAAGGATGCAAACGGCAATCTGACAGGCGTCAGGACGGTCATGCTTGAATCCAAGAAAGATGAGACAACCGGTAGATTTGTAATGGAAGAAGTAAAGGGAAGCGAAAAAGAAATTAAAGCCGATCTTGTACTTATTGCAGCAGGTTTCCTGGGAAGCGAAGAGTATGTCACAAAGGCATTCAAGGTTGAAAGAAACCAAAGGACAAATGTACTTACAAAAGACGGGGAATACGAAACGAGTAAGGAAAATATTTTTACGGCCGGAGATATGCACAGAGGACAGTCTTTGGTAGTCTGGGCAATAGCCGAAGGAAGAAATGCGGCACGTGCCGTAGATAAGTCTTTAATGGGATATACAAATCTTTAATTTTGGTACTTGCATTTTGAATTGTATTCTTGTATACTGCCTTTCGAGGACAAGGGCGTCTTAAAGAAAAATGCGAAAGCACTTTTTATTTAAGTCGCCCTCTTATTATATAATAGGAGGAATTCATTATGTCATACGTTGACGAGATTTACGAAAGAGTCGTAAACCAAAACCCCGCACAGCCTGAATTTCATCAGGCAGTAAAAGAAGTGCTTGAGTCACTTCGCGTAGTAATCGAGGCACATGAGGATGAGTACAGGAAGGATGCTCTTCTTGAAAGACTCACCACACCCGAGAGACAGATCCTTTTCAGAGTACCGTGGGTAGATGATAAGGGTCAGGTTCAGGTTAACAATGCTTACAGAGTACAGTTTAACTCCGCAATCGGACCTTACAAGGGAGGTTTAAGACTTCACCCTTCAGTAAACCTCGGTATTATCAAATTCTTAGGATTTGAACAGATTTTCAAAAACTCTCTTACCGGCCTTCCCATCGGCGGCGGCAAGGGCGGTTCCGACTTCGATCCCAAAGGCAAGTCAGATCGTGAAGTAATGGCATTCTGCCAGAGCTTTATGACAGAGCTTCATAAATATATCGGTGCAGATACCGACGTTCCCGCAGGTGATATCGGTACAGGTGCTCGTGAAATCGGCTATATGTACGGTCAGTACAAGAGACTTACAGGTCTTTATGAAGGTGTTTTAACCGGTAAGGGCTTAAGCTATGGCGGATCACTTGCAAGAACAGAAGCTACAGGTTACGGTCTTCTTTATATGACTGAAGAAATGCTTAAGTGTAACGGTGTTGCTCTTGCAGGCAAGACTGTTGCTGTTTCCGGTTCAGGTAACGTTGCAATCTATGCTATCCAGAAAGCACTTCAGCTTGGTGCTAAGCCTGTAACCTGCTCTGATTCAACAGGTTGGATTTACGATCCCGAAGGAATCGATGTCGATCTTCTTAAGGAAGTTAAGGAAGTTAAGAGAGCACGTCTTACAGAGTATGCTGCTAAGCGTCCTTCAGCTCAGTACCATGACAAGGCAACCGAGAAGAACAATCAGTGGATTATCAAGGTTGATGTTGCTCTTCCTTGCGCAACCCAGAACGAGCTTAACTTGGACGATGCAAAGACCTTAGTCGCAAACGGAGTAATCGCTGTTTGCGAAGGCGCTAATATGCCTACCACTTTGGAAGCTACCGAGTACTTACAGAAGAGCGGTGTTTACTTCGTACCCGGCAAGGCTGCAAACGCAGGCGGTGTTGCTACATCCGCACTTGAAATGAGCCAGAACTCAGAGCGTCTTTCATGGACCTTTGAAGAGGTTGACGGAAAGCTTCATGATATCATGGTTAACATTTTCCACAACCTTGATGATGCTTCAAAGAAGTACGGTATGGAAGGCAACTATGTTGCAGGTGCAAACATTGCAGGCTTCTTAAAGGTTGCTGACGCAATGAAGGCACAGGGCATTTGCTAAAAAAGTGTTTTGATTATAAAAAACGATGTACTATAATTAAAAGGGTGCAGGTCGTACCTGCATCCTTTTTACTATATAGGAAATCGCTCCGCATTTCCTATATAGTAAAAAGGGCACTACGTGCCAAAGATGCGCACTCGCGCAAAGGGTATATGTCGCTATCGCGACTGCGCTCGGCGCGAGCGTTCCGTAAACGGAACGCTATTTTACTATATAGTAAATTGCTCCGCGTGGGAGAGCCAAGGCCCTCTCAGTCACCTTCGGTGACAGCTCTCCCAGAGGGAGAG